>NZ_CVTV01000061.1:329029-332889 GCF_900004865.1 Pseudomonas sp. 37 R 15
TCAAGTCATCATGGCCCTTACGGCCTGGGCTACACACGTGCTACAATGGTCGGTACAGAGGGTTGCCAAGCCGCGAGGTGGAGCTAATCCCACAAAACCGATCGTAGTCCGGATCGCAGTCTGCAACTCGACTGCGTGAAGTCGGAATCGCTAGTAATCGCGAATCAGAATGTCGCGGTGAATACGTTCCCGGGCCTTGTACACACCGCCCGTCACACCATGGGAGTGGGTTGCACCAGAAGTAGCTAGTCTAACCTTCGGGAGGACGGTTACCACGGTGTGATTCATGACTGGGGTGAAGTCGTAACAAGGTAGCCGTAGGGGAACCTGCGGCTGGATCACCTCCTTAATCGACGACATCAGCTGCTCCATAAGTTCCCACACGAATTGCTTGATTCATTGAAGAAGACGATAGAAGCAGCTTCAAGCTTTGAGCTACAAGCTTCAAGTTTGATTGCGTAACGCATCAAAATTGGGTCTGTAGCTCAGTTGGTTAGAGCGCACCCCTGATAAGGGTGAGGTCGGCAGTTCGAATCTGCCCAGACCCACCAATTTTAGTGTCGCAACCCGTTTAAAAGCGGGGCCATAGCTCAGCTGGGAGAGCGCCTGCCTTGCACGCAGGAGGTCAACGGTTCGATCCCGTTTGGCTCCACCATTAACTGCTTCTGCTGTTAGAGTTTAGAAATGAATATTCTGAAGTGAATATTGATTTCTAGTCTTTGATTAGATCGTTCTTTAAAAATTTGGGTATGTGATAGAAAGATAGACTGAACGTTACTTTCACTGGTAACGGATCAGGCTAAGGTAAAATTTGTGAGTTCTCTTAACGAGAAATTCGAATTTTCGGCGAATGTTGTCTTCACAGTATAACCAGATTGCTTGGGGTTATATGGTCAAGTGAAGAAGCGCATACGGTGGATGCCTTGGCAGTCAGAGGCGATGAAAGACGTGGTAGCCTGCGAAAAGCTTCGGGGAGTCGGCAAACAGACTTTGATCCGGAGATGTCTGAATGGGGGAACCCAGCCATCATAAGATGGTTATCTTACGCTGAATACATAGGCGTAAGAGGCGAACCAGGGGAACTGAAACATCTAAGTACCCTGAGGAAAAGAAATCAACCGAGATTCCCTTAGTAGTGGCGAGCGAACGGGGACTAGCCCTTAAGTGGCTTTGAGATTAGCGGAACGCTCTGGAAAGTGCGGCCATAGTGGGTGATAGCCCTGTACGCGAAAATCTCTTAGTCATGAAATCGAGTAGGACGGAGCACGAGAAACTTTGTCTGAATATGGGGGGACCATCCTCCAAGGCTAAATACTACTGACTGACCGATAGTGAACTAGTACCGTGAGGGAAAGGCGAAAAGAACCCCGGAGAGGGGAGTGAAATAGATCCTGAAACCGTATGCGTACAAGCAGTGGGAGCCCACTTTGTTGGGTGACTGCGTACCTTTTGTATAATGGGTCAGCGACTTATTTTCAGTGGCGAGCTTAACCGAATAGGGGAGGCGTAGCGAAAGCGAGTCTTAATAGGGCGTCTAGTCGCTGGGAATAGACCCGAAACCGGGCGATCTATCCATGGGCAGGTTGAAGGTTGGGTAACACTAACTGGAGGACCGAACCGACTACCGTTGAAAAGTTAGCGGATGACCTGTGGATCGGAGTGAAAGGCTAATCAAGCTCGGAGATAGCTGGTTCTCCTCGAAAGCTATTTAGGTAGCGCCTCATGTATCACTGTAGGGGGTAGAGCACTGTTTCGGCTAGGGGGTCATCCCGACTTACCAAACCGATGCAAACTCCGAATACCTACAAGTGCCGAGCATGGGAGACACACGGCGGGTGCTAACGTCCGTCGTGAAAAGGGAAACAACCCAGACCGTCAGCTAAGGTCCCAAAGTTATGGTTAAGTGGGAAACGATGTGGGAAGGCTTAGACAGCTAGGAGGTTGGCTTAGAAGCAGCCACCCTTTAAAGAAAGCGTAATAGCTCACTAGTCGAGTCGGCCTGCGCGGAAGATGTAACGGGGCTCAAACCATACACCGAAGCTACGGGTATCACGTAAGTGATGCGGTAGAGGAGCGTTCTGTAAGCCTGTGAAGGTGAGTTGAGAAGCTTGCTGGAGGTATCAGAAGTGCGAATGCTGACATGAGTAACGACAATGGGTGTGAAAAACACCCACGCCGAAAGACCAAGGTTTCCTGCGCAACGTTAATCGACGCAGGGTTAGTCGGTCCCTAAGGCGAGGCTGAAAAGCGTAGTCGATGGAAAACAGGTTAATATTCCTGTACTTCTGGTTATTGCGATGGAGGGACGGAGAAGGCTAGGCCAGCTTGGCGTTGGTTGTCCAAGTTTAAGGTGGTAGGCTGAGATCTTAGGTAAATCCGGGATCTTAAGGCCGAGAGCTGATGACGAGTTATCTTTTAGATGACGAAGTGGTTGATGCCATGCTTCCAAGAAAAGCTTCTAAGCTTCAGGTAACCAGGAACCGTACCCCAAACCGACACAGGTGGTTGGGTAGAGAATACCAAGGCGCTTGAGAGAACTCGGGTGAAGGAACTAGGCAAAATGGCACCGTAACTTCGGGAGAAGGTGCGCCGGTGAGGGTGAAGGACTTGCTCCGTAAGCTCATGCCGGTCGAAGATACCAGGCCGCTGCGACTGTTTATTAAAAACACAGCACTCTGCAAACACGAAAGTGGACGTATAGGGTGTGACGCCTGCCCGGTGCCGGAAGGTTAATTGATGGGGTTAGCTAACGCGAAGCTCTTGATCGAAGCCCCGGTAAACGGCGGCCGTAACTATAACGGTCCTAAGGTAGCGAAATTCCTTGTCGGGTAAGTTCCGACCTGCACGAATGGCGTAACGATGGCGGCGCTGTCTCCACCCGAGACTCAGTGAAATTGAAATCGCTGTGAAGATGCAGTGTATCCGCGGCTAGACGGAAAGACCCCGTGAACCTTTACTATAGCTTTGCACTGGACTTTGAATTTGCTTGTGTAGGATAGGTGGGAGGCTTTGAAGCGTGGACGCCAGTCTGCGTGGAGCCAACCTTGAAATACCACCCTGGCAACTTTGAGGTTCTAACTCAGGTCCGTTATCCGGATCGAGGACAGTGTATGGTGGGTAGTTTGACTGGGGCGGTCTCCTCCTAAAGAGTAACGGAGGAGTACGAAGGTGCGCTCAGACCGGTCGGAAATCGGTCGTAGAGTATAAAGGCAAAAGCGCGCTTGACTGCGAGACAGACACGTCGAGCAGGTACGAAAGTAGGTCTTAGTGATCCGGTGGTTCTGTATGGAAGGGCCATCGCTCAACGGATAAAAGGTACTCCGGGGATAACAGGCTGATACCGCCCAAGAGTTCATATCGACGGCGGTGTTTGGCACCTCGATGTCGGCTCATCACATCCTGGGGCTGAAGCCGGTCCCAAGGGTATGGCTGTTCGCCATTTAAAGTGGTACGCGAGCTGGGTTTAGAACGTCGTGAGACAGTTCGGTCCCTATCTGCCGTGGACGTTTGAGATTTGAGAGGGGCTGCTCCTAGTACGAGAGGACCGGAGTGGACGAACCTCTGGTGTTCCGGTTGTCACGCCAGTGGCATTGCCGGGTAGCTATGTTCGGAATAGATAACCGCTGAAAGCATCTAAGCGGGAAACTAGCCTCAAGATGAGATCTCACTGGAACCTTGAGTTCCCTGAAGGGCCGTCGAAGACTACGACGTTGATAGGTTGGGTGTGTAAGCGCTGTGAGGCGTTGAGCTAACCAATACTAATTGCCCGTGAGGCTTGACCATATAACACCCAAGCAATTTGACTACTCTAACGAGCATCAGATTGCGGTGTGTGAAGACGAGATGAACCGAAAGTTCGA
>NZ_CVTV01000060.1:0-280193 GCF_900004865.1 Pseudomonas sp. 37 R 15
TGAACTGGCCTAATGATTTTGGACACTTCAATCGGGCGCTATGATAGCGCCCAAATCTGAGGTGTTTGGTTATGCGTAAATCTTATTCGAGTGAGTTCAAGCTCAAGGCTGCCAGCATGGTGTTGGATGAAGGTCAGCCGGTTACCGAGGTGTGTGCCACCCTGGATATCGGCCCCACAGCCCTGCGCCGCTGGGTCGATCAAGTGCAAAAAGAACGCTTGGGCTCGACCCCGGTAGGGGCCAAGGCGATTACTGCTGATCAACGAGAAATCCAGAGGCTCAAAGCTCTGCTCAGAGAGAAAGACCTGGATATCGAAATTCTAAAAAAGGCCAGTGCTCTCCTGCTTTTGGACGCCAAAGATCATTCACGTTGATCGATGAGCTGGACGAGCAGTACGGCGTTAAAAGGTGTTGCCAGGCGTTTGGGGTCAACCGCAGTAGCTTCTACGCCTGGCGCCAGCGCCAAGGCAGAGCAAATCCTGAGAGGGATAAGCTCAAAGCCGCGCTGGTCAGGCACCACAAGGCGTCCAGAGAGTCGGCCGGTGCACGTACGTTGTCCAAGGAGCTACAAGCCAAAGGGCATCGTATCGGGCGTTATATGGCTCGCAGTTTGATGCGCGAAGCTGGCATCGCCAGCCGTCAGCGCAGGCGCCATAAGTACAGGTCGCCGGGCGTGGAGGCCTTGGTGGCGCCGCACGTGCTCAAGCGAAAATTTGATGTGACGGCGGTTAATCAGGTGTGGTGTGGCGACGTGACATATATCAAGGTCGGCAAGCGGTGGATGTACTTCGCCGCCGTTCTGGATTTGTACGCTCGCAGGATCGTGGGCTGGTCGTTCTCGATGATTTCTGATGCCAACCTGACCTGCGAAGCGCTACGCATGGCGGTTGAGCTACGCGGCCATCCCCAGGATGTGTTGTTTCATTCTGACCAAGGTTGTCAGTACACCAGTCATAAATTCCGAAACGAGCTGCTGAAACAGGGGTTTAGGCAGAGTATGAGCCGTAAAGGCGAATGCTGGGACAACGCCCCGATGGAGCGTTTCTTTGGCAGCTTGAAATCAGAGTGGGTGCCTGAAACGGGCTACAAACTGGAACATGAGGCCCGAGCAGACGTGCAGCGCTATGTCTCGCGCTACAACATCAGCAGGCCTCATAGCTACAACGACTACCGGTCGCCGGTCGTGAAGGAAAGGTTGGCGGCGTGAACCTTAATCAGTGTCCAAGATTACTTGACCAGTTCAAGCCCCCTCCCACATTTAACGATGTTGCCTTCCCCACCGTTGAACGCCGTCAGCCGTGCATTTCAACCACCGCCGCCGAATCCAGGCCTTGAAACGCGGACACTGTGGGAGGGGGCTTGCCCCCGATGACGGAGTGTCAGCAGCAGCTGCACCAGCTGACCCACCGCCATCGGGGGCAAGCCCCCCCCCCCACACATTTAGCGGTGTTGCCTTCCCCACCGTTGAACGCCGTCAGCCGTGCATCTCAACCGCCGCCGCCGAGTCCAGGCCTTGGAACACGGACACTGTGGGAGGGGGCTTGCCCCCGATGACGGAGTGTCAGCAGCAGATGCACCAGCTGACCCACCGCCATCGGGGGCAAGCCCCTCCCACATTTTTGCAGTGCCGGCATTCTCAATGCCCTTGCGGAATAAACGCCACGCTCCCCCCCGACCGCCGCTGAAACAACCGCTCGCCATTGTCCGGCTGCGTCGTAACCACTTGATGATCAACCCCCAAAAATGCCAACGGCTGGGGATCTTCCCTGGAGTACTGCGCGACGATAATCGTGTGCTGCGGATCGACCCCCTGGCCGCTGGTTTTTTCCAGCCAGGCCATGAACGCGGCGCTGTCGCCCTGGCGCGGGAAATCCTGGGTTTCGCTGACGTAGTAGAACGGCTTGCCGCCGTTTTGCAGGTACATCGGCAGCTTGTTGTCCACTTCCACCAGCACCAGTTGCCATTGGTTCCACGGTGCGCTTTTCACCGCTTGGGCTTTCACATCGTCGGCAAAGCGGGTGACGCCGCCGTTGCCGGTGGTCCAGGGGTAGATCACGCCCAGCACCAACAGCATCAAGGCCGCGGCAATGCCGAAGCCTTTTTGCCAGCGCGGCCAGCGGTCCGGTTGTTGGCGCAGGCGTTCGCTCAGCCACCAGGCGCCGAGCAGTTGGGCAAATGGCACCAGGGGCAGTACGTAGTAGCTGCGTCGGCTGCCGCTGGCGGTGAAGAATACGAACAACAGGCCCAGGCTCCACACCAGCCAGCGCACGTTGGGCGGTGTACGGCGCCAATGACGGATGGCGAGCCACGCGCCGAGCATCCAGCACGGCGCCCACGGCAGGGTGTAGGCCGGCAGGTAGATCAGGTAGGTGTAGATCGGGCCCATATGGTCGAAGGGGTCGAAAAAGCGCACCACGTTTTCGCGAAACACCAGTTGCAGGCCGCTCTCGCCGTAGGTGGGAGCGCCGTAGAGGTGGGACAGCAAGAAAGGAATCGCGTAGAAGCCGCCGGCGATCAGCAGCGCCAGCACCAGCCGCGCATTGAGATGGCGTTTGTAGCGCTGCTGGCTGAGCAGATGCGGCAGCAGCACCAACCCTGGCAGTACGAACCCGATCAAGCCCTTGAACAGCGACGTTGCCGCCAGCAACAGGAAGAAGACGCTATAGCGCCCCAGTCGGGTGTCGTCCGGCCCGCGCCAATACCACCAGACCGCCGCCAGCACGCCGCACACGGTCAGCACATCGGCGGTGGCCACGCGGGCCCAGAACAGGAAGTAGAACGTGGTGGCGAGCATCCAGCCGGCGATCAGCCCGGTGCCTTTGCGAAACAGTTGCTCGCCGATCAGGTACACCAGCCAGATGCTCAGCCAGGCCGCGATCACCGATGACAGGCGCAGCGACCACGGGCCCAGGCCTCCCATGAGGTTGGCCAGGCCGGTGATCAGCCAGTAGGAGGGCAGGGGTTTGTCGTAATAGGGTGCGCCCTTCAGATACGGATCGAAGTAGTCACCGCTTTGCAGCATCTGCAGGGCGATGTTCGCCCAGCGCGTTTCCGGCCCCCACAGGTCGCGACTGCCCAGGCCCAGCAGCAGGAGCAAGGCCGAGACACCGAGCAATAAAGCGAGGGCGCCGCGTTCGGTTTTGCACACGCGCATGGGGTGTTCCTGTGAGGGTGATCAAGGTTGTTGGGGATAAATCGTCAGTACCAGGTTGCCCTTGCGGTAGCGCTTGCCACCGGGCGGCAGTTGGCCTTCCTCAAGGTGTTCGCTGGTGCTTTTGACGCGCATCAGCACGCCGACCGAGCCCTGGATTCGTGCTTCGCTCAACCAGGACTGAACGTTGTCCAGGATGACCTTGCGCGGTTGCGTATCCGGGTAATCCAGGCCGTAGCGCAGCTCTCCCGCCGTGTTGTAGAACGCCACCTGCGGCCGGCGCAGGCGCCAGGCCAGGGCGGACGCCGAGCCCAGTTCGTTGCTCAGCAAAGCATGGGTGTGTTGCAGTTCATCCAGATGCTCAAGCACGAACTGGTCGGGCATTTCGTTATCGGCAATGATCTGCGGCATGCTCGCCGGCAGCAGCGCCACCAGCAGGCCGATACCCAGGGCCGGCGTCGCCCATAACGTCAGAGGCCGCATCGCTTGCAGCAGGTTGGCCAGGATCCAGCCGAGCAGCACGATAAAGGCCAGGGACAGGCTGAACATCTCGGCGTGGCTGTTGCTGTAGATCGGGCTGGCGATCTGCAGGTAAATCAGCGCCACCATGGCCGTCATGCCGAGGATGAAATTGAGCGCACCGTTGATGAAGATCGCACGGGTTTTGTGCTGGTTGAGCAGGTCGATCAAGGCATGGCCCATCAGCAACGCCAGGGGTAACAGGCACGGCATGATGTAGGTCGGCAGCTTGCCGCTGCTCAGGCTGAAAAAGCCCAGGGGCAGCAACAGCCACAGGGCCAGAAAGACAATGGCCGGCTCGCGTCTGTCTTTCCAGGCCCTGATCAGGGTGGCGGGCAACAGGGCAGACCAGGGCAGGCACGCCACCACCATGATCGGCAGGAAAAACCACCATGGCCGCGCATGCTGTGCAGTGTCCGAGGCGAAGCGGCGGATGTGTTCATGCCAGAAGAAGAAACGCCAGTAATCCGGCTCGCGCCCATGGATCGCCAGCGCCCACGGCAGGCAGACCAGCACCGCGACCAGGATCGCCAACGGGCCGTAGCGCAGCAACTCGCCGACGCGGCGCTGCCAGATCATGTAAGGCATGGCGATCAGCACCGGCAGCAGCCACGCCAGAAAGCCCTTGGTCATGAAGCCCACGCCGCAGGCCAGCCCCAGTAGGGCCCAGGCCCCCAGACGCGCGCGTGGCGTGGCGCTGCCGAGCGCAAACCAGAGGGCGACCAGGCTCAGGTTGACCCAGAACGTGAATTGCGGATCGAGGTTGGAATACCCGGCTTGCCCGGCCACCAGGCCGAAGCTCATGTAGAGCAATGCGCAGGCGCAGCTTTTACGCGGGTCGCTCCACAGACGGCGGGCAATCAGATAGGCCAGCAGCACGCTCAATGCCGAGGTCAGGACGGAGGCGATACGCACGCCGAACAGGTTTTCGCCAAACACTGCCTGGCCCAGGGCAATCAGCCAATAACCCGCGGCCGGTTTCTCGAAATAACGCACCCCCATGAAGTGCGGCGCCACCCAGTTGCCGCTCATCAGCATTTCCTGGCTGACCTGGGCGTAGCGGGTTTCATCCGGGGTCCACAGACCGTGCAGGCCCAATGGCAGCACCAGGAAAATGACCAGGCCAAGTACCAGCACTGGCAAGGGCTTCAATCGGCTCATGAAAAACTCGCTCCTTGACGTTCAGCCGCAGGCGCGAAGTTTGAATAATTAAAGGCGTCGAGCATTAAGAGAGTCACTGCTTCATCAGAAAGTTAGGGCGTCCTGAACTAACAGGCGCGCTTAAAATGGCAGACGCGGGCTGTCGTTTTGCTGAACGCGCTACGCGGCAATATGTAAAAGAGTGTATTTAAAGTTGCTTCAGTGCGGCTGCCCATTCCTGACGTTTCATTGTGCCCAAGGCTTTGAGTTTGCCGTCGGGCAATACCTGTACGAACAGGGCGCTGCCGTACTCGGCCGCCTGCGCGTGGGGGTAGCCGAGTGCCTCCTGGAAGTCACTCATGCAGGCGCTATGGGTGATCAGCATCAGGTTGCGATCCGCCTGTTTATGGCTGAGGATTTCTTCGCCCATGGCATCACCGCAGATGGCGAGGGGACCGGGGGAAAGTTCAGTCTTGCCGAACATGAACAGCGACGTCTGCGCGGTGCGCGTGGTGGGGCTGCTGAGCACGTCGGTGCGCTCCATGCCCAGGCTTTCAAAGGCGCTGCCCAGGTCGGCCGCGCGTTGTGTGCCATTGACCGTCAGGCCGTCAGCCGGCCCGTAGCAGGGGTTGCCAGAGCGATCACAACGCTCTTCATGCCGTACCAGCACGATCAGGTCGCCGTTGCGCCAACTGGCCAGTACCCCGGAAGTGACCAGGCGGTTGCCGATGCCCAGGTCCTGCGGTGACCTTGGCCAGAATATAAAAACGTTCAATAGCAGGGCGATTACGATGATGCCCGCCACCGGCACGCGGAATTTTCTCAGGCGCTTCAACCTGGCCCTACGGGGTTTGGTCAGGGTAATGTCTGCCACGTTGTTCACCATGGGCACAAGTGATTGTTTGTTGTTAAAAGACCGGCGCAACTCATACGGCAGATGTTCCTGGTGGAGCAAAAGCCTGTCACAAGGCTGCTGTCTTTGAGCTGAACATGTGGATATTAAGAAACACCCTTAGGGGCAACTTAAAAGTTGTCGGTTAATGCTGCCTGGGTGGGGAATTTAAAGTGTTCCGGGTGGGCACGCGGTGAAATCAATGTGAAAAAATTGCGTGGGAACGTCCGGCAGCCGTTATTCTCGTTTGCAGTCCTTAACCCGAGCGTTCGTATGTTGCAGGTAGAAGGTGTTGTAAAAAACTACGCCACCCCCCAAGGCCCGCTGACCGTTCTGGCGGGTGTCGACCTGCACCTGGCGGCGCGCAGCAGCCTGGCATTGATGGGCGAGTCGGGCAGCGGCAAAAGCACGTTGCTGCACCTGGTGGCGGGGCTCGACCGCGTGGATGGCGGCAGTATTCTGATCGGTGACCAGCGCCTGGATCGCCTCAACGAAGGGCAACTGGCCCAGTGGCGGCGCACCGAAATCGGCCTGGTGTTCCAGCAGTTCAACCTGATTGGCAGTTTGCGTGTGGAGGACAACCTGGCGTTCCAGGCGCGCCTGGCCGGGCGGTTCGATGCGCAGTGGCAGGCGCAGTTGGTGGAGCGCCTGGGCCTGGGCGATTTGCTCAAGCGTTACCCGGAGCAGCTCTCCGGCGGCCAGCAACAGCGGGTGGCGGTGGGGCGTGCACTGGCGTCCCGCCCCGGCTTGCTGTTGGCCGATGAGCCCACCGGTAATCTTGACGAAACCACCAGCGATGAGGTGCTGCAACTGCTGCTCGACCTGTTGCGTGACAGTCCCACCAGCCTGTTGATGGTCACGCACAGCCCGCGCCTGGCCGCACGGCTGGATCAGCAGGTCGTGCTGCACCACGGCCGCGTCGTGCCGATGGAGCCGCGCTGAGATGGCGGTGTTCTATTGGGCGCTGCGTGCGCTGTTGAGCCATTGGCGGCGCCACCCGGTGCAGTTTTTCAGTGTGCTGACCGGCCTGTGGCTGGCCACCGCGTTATTGACCGGGGTGCAGGCCCTCAACAGCCAGGCGCGGGATGGCTACGCGCGTGCCAGCCAATTGATCGGCGGCGAACCGCAAGCCAGCCTGAGTGCGCCCGACGGTGCCGGATTCGCGCAAGCCGTGTTCGCCGAACTGCGCCGTGCCGGGTGGCCGGTGTCACCGGTGGTGCAGGGGCGGGTGGTGCTCAAGGGGCATGAAGAGCAGCGTCTGCAATTGATGGGCATCGAGCCGGTGTCGTTGCCCGGCAGCGGCAGCGTGGCGGGGCAACGCTTGAGCCAGGCGCAGATACTGGCGTTTTTCGACGCGCCGGGGCGCACCTGGATAGCCGCGCAAACCTTGCAGGCGCTCGGCCTGCATGAAGGCGAGCAACCGCTGACGGCCAATGGGCAACCCTTGCCGCCGCTGCAGGTGCAGCCGGACATGGCCCCCGGCATGCTGCTCACCGATATCGGTTTCGCCCAACCGCTGCTCGACATGCAGGGCCGGCTGTCGCGCCTGCTGCTGGACAACATCTTCGCCGCCCGTCATCCGACGCCGCCTGCCGGGCTGCAACTCAAGCAGGGCGACGACAATAACCTTTCGCGCCTGACCGAAAGCTTCCACCTGAACCTCGACGCCCTGGGCTTTCTGTCCTTTGTGGTGGGGCTGTTTATCGTGCATGCGGCCATCGGCCTGGCCCTGGAGCAGCGCCGGGGCCTGCTGCGCACCTTGCGTGCCTGCGGGGTCAGCGCACGCATGCTGATCCTGAGCCTGGGCGTAGAGCTGGGATTCCTCGCGCTGCTGGGCGGCGTGCTCGGCGTTGCCAGCGGTTACCTGCTCGCCAGCCTGTTGCTGCCGGATGTGGCGGCCAGCCTGCGCGGCCTCTACGGTGCTGAAGTCGCAGGCCAACTGAGCTTGAGCCCCTGGTGGTGGTTGGCGGGCCTGGGCTTGAGCTTGCTGGGTGCGTTGCTCGCCGGGGCCAGCAGCCTGTGGCGCGCGGCACGCCTGCCGCTGCTGGCGCTGGCCAACGCCCAGGCCTGGCACGAAGCCCACGGGCGTTGGCTGCGGCGCCAGGGCTGGGTGGCGGGTGTGGCGCTGGTCGTTGCGCTGCTGGCGCTGGTCTGGGGCAACAGCCTGGCCGCCGGGTTCGTACTGATGGCGAGCTTGCTGCTGGGCGCCGCACTCGGCTTGCCGGTGCTGCTCAATGGGGTGTTGAAGGGCGTGCTGGGACGCAGCCGTTCGGTGCTGGGCCAATGGTTCCTTGCCGACTGCCGCCAGCAATTGCCGGCCTTGAGCCTGGCCCTGATGGCGCTGCTGTTGGCGCTGGCGGCGAATATCGGCGCGGGCTCCATGACCTCGGGGTTTCGCAGCACCTTCAATAACTGGCTGGAGCAGCGCCTCACCGCCGAGCTGTACCTCAATCCGCAAAATCCGGCCCAGGCACAGCACTTGCAGGCCTGGCTGGCGCAACAACCACGGGTGCGGGCGGTGCTGCCCGGCTGGCAAGTTGCGGTGCAGTTGCAGGGCTGGCCGGCGGAGGTGTTCGGCGTGGTTGACGACCCCACCTATCGCCAGCACTGGCCGTTGCTGGAAGCGGCGAGCACGCCCTGGGACCGCCTGCTGCAGGACGATAGCGTGATGCTCAGCGAACAATTGGCGCGACGCTTGAACGTGCGCCTGGGCGACACCGTTCAAGTCCCCACGCCCCAGGGCCCATGGGCACCGACAATCGTCGGTATCTATGCCGATTACGGCAACCCCAAGGGCCATCTGCTGGTCAACGCCAAGCACTTGCTGGCGCATTGGCCAACGTTGTCACCGGTGCGTTTCAACCTGCGTGTGGCAACCCAGGATGTGCCGCCGCTGGTGCGTGACGTGCAGCGTGAGTTCGACCTGGAAGACAGCCGCATCATCGATCAACAGCAACTCAAGGGCTGGTCCAGCCAGGTCTTCGAACGCACCTTCGCCGCTACCGCCGCGTTGAACAGCCTGACCCTTGGCGTAGCGGGTGTGGCGCTGTTCATCAGCCTGCTGACCCAGAGCCAGAGTCGCCTCGGCCAACTGGCGCCGTTGTGGGCACTGGGGGTCACGCGCCGCCAACTGATGCTGCTCAACCTGGGCCAGACCTGGCTGCTGGCGGTGCTCACCCTGGTGCTGGCGTTGCCCCTGGGGCTGCTGCTGGCGTGGTGCCTGGATGCGGTGATCAACGTGCAAGCCTTTGGCTGGCGCCTGCCGTTGCAAGTGTTCCCCTGGCAGCTGGCGCAACTGATGGGGCTGGCGATGCTTGCCACGCTGCTGGCGTCGGCCTGGCCATTGTGGCAGCTGTACCGCAGCCGCCCGGCGGATTTGTTGAGGACGTTTGCCCATGAAGATTAAGGCGTTGGCGTGGGTAGTTCTGCTGCTGTTGCTGAGCGCATGCGATAAAGCCCCCGCACCCCAGGAAAGTTTCGCCGGCCTTGGCAGCGATGCCGCCGACTTCGTCCAGGTGGTGCCCGGCAAAGTGTTCACCTTCCCCGAGGATCACGGCCCGCATCCAGGCTTTCGCATTGAATGGTGGTACGTCACCGCCAACCTCAAGGACGCTCAGGGCAATGTCTTCGGCGTGCAGTGGACCTTGTTTCGCAATGCCGTGAAAGCCGGACCGCCACAACCGGGCTGGCGCGATTCCACGATTTGGCTCGGCCATGCCGCCGTCACCTCCGCCACCCGCCATTACGCCGCCGAGCGCTTCGCCCGGGGCGGCGTCGGCCAGGCCGGGGCGCAGGCGCTGCCGTTCAATGCCTGGATCGATGACTGGAACTTCGCCACCCGCACTGGCGCCGCCCACACTCTGGCCGACATGCAACTCAAGGCCAGTGGCGCGCAATTCGCCTATGATCTGCAACTGACCTCCAGTCGCCCACTGGTGCTGCAGGGCGACAACGGCTACAGCCGCAAATCCGACCAGGGCCAGGCGTCCTACTACTACAGCCAGCCGTTCTTCAGCGCCAACGGCAGCGTCACTGTCGACGGTCAGACCTACCAGGTCAGCGGCAACGCCTGGCTCGACCGTGAATGGAGCAGCCAGCCCCTGGCCGCCAACCAGACCGGTTGGGACTGGTTCTCCCTGCACCTGGACCGAGGCGAACAACTGATGCTGTTTCGCGTGCGGCAAAAGGACGGTGGCGGCTATCTCACCGGCACCTGGATCGACGCCCAGGGACGCACCGAGACCCTGCACAACGCGGATATCCAACTGGCGCCGCTGACCACCACCGAGATTGACGGACGCAGCATTCCCACGCGCTGGTCGCTGAAGATCCCCGGCAAACACCTGGACATCACCCCCGAGGCCGTCAATTCGAAGGCGTGGATGAACCTGGGGATTCCCTATTGGGAAGGGCCGGTGAAGTTCGACGGTGGGGTGGGGTATCTGGAGATGACCGGGTATTAGGTGATTTGAAGCCCCCGTGGAGGTCGACAAAATCTCAAAAAAAGTACTGTACATAAAAACAGTATTATCCTACAGTCCATCCCAGGTGACCGGATGTCGCCGATCACCTGAACTTCTATTTTTTAACTATGGATGGATAAAAAATGAAATCGAAAAAAGCCCTTATGCTAGGCGCGGCCATCATGGCCTCCTGCTTCGTCTCGGCCTGCGCCCTGGCTCAGCAAGCGCCTCAGAAACTCAGTGCCGACGCGGTCAAGCAGGCCGTGAACAAGGCGCTCAAGTCCGGCGGCAAGCTGGACGCGTCGAAGGTGTCGCCTGAGCTCAAGCAAAAACTCTCGGCGGCCAAGTCCGGCCAGTCCAAGGCGGTGACCAAGGCCCTCAAGTCCGCGCCGTTCGACAGCGTGGTCGGTGAGCTGAAGAAACCGACGCAAAGCGCACTGAAAAGCGCGGCGGTTGCAGCGTTTGAACCACTGTTCCCCACCCTGGATATCAACACGCTCTACACCGTCGATGAGGTGCAGGCCGGTAACGAGTTTGCCTACCACTTCAACCTGCCTCAGAACGCGCGAGTGGAGGTGCAACTGGTCAACCAGAGTGCAGGCGCGGACATGTCGCTGACCCTGTTCCAGGATGATGGCCAGGGCAACCTGAGTGTGGTGGGTACGTCGGATGCCGCAGGCAATGCCGATGAATACCTCAACGGTGTGCTGCCGGCCGGTGACTACTACTGGTACATGGTGGCCAAGGCCGCCGATAACGCGCAGTTCAGTTTCGGCGTGGCGGTGGACAGCAACATCGACGCGTTCGAGCCCAACGACAGCGCGCAAACCGCGTTCGTGTTGCCCGACTCGATGAACAAGGTCAGCGGTAATCTCGACAATGCCGGCGACGTCGATTACTTCGACTTCCAGGCGGTACGTGGCCAAAGTGTGAGCATGTACCTGGCGGGCGACGAGAACGGCAGCCGTAACCAGTGGATCTTCGACCGCTTCGATGGCACCAATTGGGTCACCGTGCCGGCCGGTTCCACCTCGACCTATCCGAGCGTAACGCCGGGTACCACCGTGAAGGTGCGCGTGCGCGCCAACCCGGCGGTGGCGCAGGACCCGAGCAAATATTACCAACTGAGCCTGGGCTCCACGCCGCGCCTGAACGCCAACAGTGTGAAAGGTGACAACATCGTGCGGGTGACCGAAGTGTGGTTGGCCACGCAAACCGCGCGGCTGTTGAATTGGTCGACCCAATGGTCGGACTCCACCGGCGCGCCGCTGCTGGGCGTCACCCCGGTGTTGCGCGTGGATAACCACTTCGTCGACTTGAACTACCGCTGGGTCGACTACAAGGCGACCACCAACAGCGCGGGTGTCTCCGAGGCCACGGCCAATATCGGTACCTGCTTCGGTGACTACACCACAGTGATCAACGACAGCAGCACCGGTGTGCCGTACAAGTGGAGAACCACCTACAACGAGGGCGGCTGGCGCATCGAGCTGGCCGAATTCCCCGGTGTGGGCGTCGGCGGTGACAACGTGCAATACGTCAGCCTGGGGCATATCTGCACCCAGGACATCATCCACTGACACAGTGATGTGAAACAGAAGGGGCAGCCTCCAAGGGGCTGCCCCTTTTTTGCTCCGTGTGCCGCAAATTTTTGCAGGCTGCAACCAATCGAATGTGGGAGGGGGCTTGCTCCCGATAACGGTAGATCAGTCAATGAATTTACTGACTGACCCGCCGCCATCGGGGGCAAGCCCCCTCCCACATTTGGATCGAGTCTGACCAATGACCCCTTGCGCACCTCGCATTTCCTTGTTAGCTTCTGCCAAAATGTTAACGATAACATTTGCTCTAAAAATAAAAACAAAACAGAGACCCACGCCATGAAAATGCTCCCGAAAACCCTGTGTTTATTGGCTGCCAGTATCACTCTGGGCAGCGTTTCCCCTGTGTTTGCCGAAGCCGCCAAGCCGATCCGCATCGGCGCCTCGTTCCAGGAAATCAACAACCCCTATTTCGTCACCATGAAAAACGCCCTGGAAGAAGCCGGCGCGAGCATCGGGGCGACACTGATCATCACCGACGCCCGCCATGATGTGTCCAAGCAGGTCAGTGATGTCGAAGACATGCTGCAAAAAGGCATCGATATCCTGCTGATCAACCCGACCGACTCGGTCGGTGTGCAATCGGCGGTCAAGTCCGCCCATGCTGCCGGTGTGGTCGTAGTGGCGGTGGACGCCCAGGCGGAGGGCCCGCTGGATTCTTTCGTCGGCTCGAAAAACTTCGACGCCGGTTTCCAGGCCTGTGAGTACCTGGCCAAACACATCGGCGACAAAGGCAATATCGCCATCCTCGACGGCATTGCCGTGGTGCCGATCCTGGAGCGTGTGCGCGGTTGCAAGGAGGCGGTGGCCAAGCACCCGGACATCAAGATTGTCAGCATCCAGAACGGCAAGCAGGAACGTGACCAGGCGCTGACCGTCACCGAAAACATGTTGCAGGCCCAGCCCACCCTCAAGGGCATTTTCAGCGTGAACGACAACGGCTCCCTCGGCGCGCTGTCGGCCATCGAAGCCAGCGGCATGGACGTGAAGCTGGTCAGCGTCGACGGTGCGCCGGAAGCGATCAAGGCGATCCAGAAACCCGGCAGCAAGTTCATCGCCACCTCGGCCCAATACCCCCGTGACCAGATCCGCCTGGCCCTGGGCATAGCCCTGGCCAAAAAGTGGGGCTCGCAAGTGCCCGCCACGGTTCCGGTGGACATCACCCTGATCGACCAGGCCAAGGCCGGGGACTTCAGCTGGTAAACCCCGGTGCCCCACGTCCGCCGTGGGGCCCTGGTCTTCCTCCTGAGTGCGAGGCCTTCGGTATGAGCAGTCTTCTGAAGCTGGAAAATATCTGTAAGTGTTACCCGGGGGTGCAGGCCCTCAAGTCCATCAACCTGCAAGTGGAGCGCGGCGAAATACACGCGTTGCTCGGAGAGAATGGCGCGGGCAAATCCACCCTGATGAAGATCCTTGGCGGCGTCGAGCATCAGGATGAGGGGCAGATCCTGATCGACGGCCAGCCCCGGCAATTTGCGACTTACCGTGATGCGATCGCGGCCGGCATCGGCATCGTGTTCCAGGAATTCAGCCTGATTCCCTACCTCACGGCGGTGGACAATATCTTCCTCGGCCATGAGCTGAGCAACCGCTTCGGCCTGTTGCGCAAACGTCAAATGTTCGAGGCCTGCGAGGCCTTGTTCAAGCGCCTGGGCGTGTCGATCAACCTGGAATGCGCAGTCAGGCACCTGAGCGTGGCGGAGCAGCAGTTTGTCGAGATCGCCAAGGCCCTGGCCCTGGATGCGCGTTTGCTGGTGCTCGATGAACCCACCGCGACGCTGACGCCCAGCGAGGCCGAGCTGCTGTTCGAGATCATGCGCGAACTCAAGCGCCAGGGCGTGGCAGTGATTTTTATCTCGCACCATCTGGAGGAGATTTTCCAGGTGTGCGACCGCATCAGTGTGTTGCGCGATGGCGGCAATGCAGGCGTCACTGCTGTGGCCGACAGCGATATCGACCGTCTGGTCGAGATGATGGTCGGCCGCCGCCTGGAATGCAGTTTCCCGCCCAAGCCCACCACAGCACGCGGGCCTTTGCTGCTGGAGGTCAAGGACATCCAGCTGGTGCGCAACGGCCCGCATAACCGCTTCGACTTGCACAAGGGTGAAATCCTCGGCTTTGCCGGCCTGGTCGGTTCCGGTCGCACCGAACTGGCCCTGGGCATGCTGGGCGCGCTGCCCTCGGTGAGCAAAGACGTGTGGCTGCGCGGCGAAAAGGTCAGCCTCGACGACCCGGCCCAGGCCTTGGCGCACGGCATCGGCCTGTTGCCGGAGAGCCGCAAGAGCGAAGGGCTGATCACCGATTTCAGCATTCGCGAAAATATCTCGTTGAACAACCTGCCCAAATACCAGAACGCCACGGGCCTGATCGACAAGGCCAGAGAGTGCGCCAGCGTCGAAGCGCTGATGCGCCAGCTGTCGATCAAGGCGCCCAGCGCGGAAAGCCGGGTGTTCAACCTCAGTGGCGGCAACCAGCAAAAGGTCGTGATCGCCCGCTGGATCAACCACCACTGCGACGTGCTGGTGTTCGACGAACCCACCCGTGGCATCGATGTGGGCGCCAAGGCGCAGATCTACGCGCTGATGCGCAGTCTCACTGAGCAGGGCTACGCGATCATCATGATTTCCTCCGAACTGCCGGAAGTCATCGGCATGTGCGACCGCGTCGCGGTGTTCCACAAAGGCGCGATCGTCAAGGTACTGGAAGGGTCCGCCGTCAATCCTCAAGAGGTCATGCGCCATGCAACAGGGGGTTCAAGTGAATACGTCCATTAACACCGCAGGTACCGGCCGGTTACGCCTGAACCTGGCGCGGTTGCTGCGCTCGCCGGCGTTTTATCCCTTTGTCGGGCTGGTGGTGGTGACCCTGGTGATGATCCTCGCCAGCGACACCTTCCTCACCGCCAGCAACCTGTCGAACATTGCGCGCCAGGTGTCGATCAACGCGATTATCGCGGTGGGCATGACGTGCGTGATTCTGACCGGCGGCATCGATCTGTCGGTGGGCCCGGTGATGGCACTGTCCGGCACGCTCACGGCCGGCTTGATGGTCGCGGGGCTGCCGCCAGGCCTGGCCATCGGCGCCGGGATGCTGGTGGGTGTGGCGTTCGGCATCGGCAACGGCCTGTTCGTGGCCTACCTGCATATGCCGCCGATCATCGTGACCCTGGCGACCATGGGCATCGCCCGGGGGTTGGGGCTGATGTACACCGACGGCTATCCGATTTCCGGGCTGCCGGAGTGGTTTGCGGTGTTCGGCCGCGCCAGCGTATTGGGCATCCAGGTGCCGATTCTGATCATGCTGTTCACTTACCTGGCGGCCTACGTGCTGCTGCAACACACGCGCATCGGCCGCTACATCTACGCCATCGGCGGCAATGAAGAAGCGGTGCGTTTGTCCGGTGTGCGCGCCGCGCGCTTCAAGTTGCTGGTGTACGGCATCAGCGGCCTCACCGCAGCGATTGCCGGGCTGGTGCTGACCTCACGCTTGATGAGCGGCCAGCCGAATGCCGGTGTGTCGTTCGAACTGGATGCGATTGCCGCCGTGGTACTGGGCGGTGCGTCGATTGCCGGCGGGCGCGGCGTGATCGTCGGCACCTTGCTCGGCGCCATGTTGCTCGGCGTCTTGAACAACGGCTTGAACATGCTCGGCGTATCGCCTTACGTGCAGAGCGTGATCAAGGGCGCAATCATTTTGCTGGCGATCTTTATCAGCCGTCAGCGCCATCGCTGAACCCCTATCCACACAGGAACGAACACCATGGACAAGCACACTGATATGCAAGCCGTCGTCTGCCACGGCCCCAAAGACTACCGCCTGGAACGCATCGGCAAACCCCAGGCGCGGCCCAATGAATTGGTGATCCGCATTGCCGCCTGCGGCATCTGCGCCAGCGACTGCAAGTGCCATTCCGGCGCGGCGATGTTCTGGGGCGGCGACAATCCCTGGGTCAAGGCGCCTGTCGTGCCGGGCCACGAGTTTTTCGGCTATGTGGTGGAGGCGGGCGAGGGCGCCGAGGAGCACTTCGACGTGGCGGTGGGCGACAAGGTGATCGCCGAGCAGATCGTGCCGTGCGGCAAGTGCCGATTCTGCAAGTCCGGCAAATACTGGATGTGCGAGGTGCACAACATTTTCGGCTTTCAGCGTGAGGTCGCCGAGGGTGGTATGGCCCAGTACATGCGCATTCCCAAGACCGCCATCGTGCACAGGATTCCCGAGTCGGTGTCCCTGGAAGACTCGGCGCTGGTGGAGCCCATGGCCTGTTCGATCCATACGGTCAACCGTGGCGATATCCAGCTTGACGACGTGGTGGTGATTGCCGGCGCCGGTACCCTGGGCCTGTGCATGGTGCAGGTGGCGGCGCTGAAGACGCCGAAGAAACTGGTGGTGATCGATATGGTCGACGAGCGTCTGGAGCTGGCGAAAAAGTTCGGCGCCGACGTGGTGATCAACCCGTCGCGCGACAACGCTCGCGCACTCATCAACGGCCTTACCGACCATTACGGCTGCGACGTGTACATCGAAACCACCGGCGTACCGGCCGGCGTCACCCAGGGCCTGGACCTGATCCGCAAGCTCGGGCGTTTTGTCGAATTCAGCGTGTTCGGCGCCGAGACCAGCGTGGACTGGTCGATCATCGGCGACCGCAAGGAGCTGGACGTGCGCGGCGCCCACCTCGGCCCCTATTGCTACCCGATTGCCATCGACCTGTTCGAGCGCGGCCTGGTCACGTCAAAAGGCATCGTCACCCATGACTTCCCCCTGGATGACTACGCCGAGGCCTTCGAACTGGCCAACTCGACCAAGTCGATCAAGGTGCTGTTGAAGCCGGTGCTCTGACGATGAACTACGTGATGGGTGTAGACATAGGGACCCAGAGCACCAAGGCGCTGCTGGTGGATGCCCACGGCACGATCATCGCCCAGCACAGCCAGGGCTATCGCGTGGATACGCCGAAAGTGCGCTGGGCCGAGCAATGGCCGCAGGTGTGGCTGGATGCGGTCGAGGCCTGTGTGGCGCAGTGCATGGCCAAGTCCGGCGTCGTGGCGCAACAGGTCAAGGCGTTGTGCATCAGCAGCCTGTATGGCGGCTCGGGGATCGCGGTGGATGCGCAGATCACACCGTTGCACCCGTGCCTTATCTGGATGGATCGGCGCGCCGGTGAACAGGTGCAGTGGGTACGTGAGCATGTGGACCTGGACCGGCTGTTCGCCGTCACCGGCAACTCGCTGGACAGCTACTACGGCTTCACCAAGATGCTCTGGCTCAAGCAGCATCGGCCCCAGGTGTGGGCCGACACGCGCTACCTGCTGCCGCCCAACAGCTATATCAACTGGTGCCTGACGGGCGAGCTGGCGGTGGACCACAGCAGCGCCGGCAATATCGGCGGTGTCTACGATGTGGCTGCGCGCGGCTGGTCGGGCGAGATGCTCGATGCACTGGGCATCCCGCCGGCGATGATGCCGCAGCGGTTGCTGTATTCCGGTGAGGTGGTGGGCGGTTTGCTCCAGGGCTGGGCCGCCCGCCTGGGCTTGCCGGCGGGCACGCCGGTGCTCGCCGGTGGCGTGGATGCGGCCATGGCGACCCTGGCTGCGGGCGTCACCCAACCGGGCAACCATGTGGCGATGATCGGTACCAGCATGTGTTGGGGCTACCTCAACCAGCGGGTGGACGCGCGGCACGGGTTGGTCAGCATGCCTCACGTCTATAACGGTCATCGCGACCTGTACATCTTTGGTGGCGCGATCACCGCCGGGGCGTCGGTCAGCTGGTTCCGCGAGCAGTTCTGCCAGGCCGAGGAGCAACAGGCCCAGGCCAGCGGCCAGGACAGCCTGGTGTTGCTGGAGCGCAGCGCGATGAATATCCCGGCGGGCAGCGAAGGCCTGTTGTTCCTGCCATACCTGATGGGCGAGCGCAGCCCGGTGTGGGACGACCGCGCCAGCGGCAGTTTTGTCGGGCTGAACCTGTATCACAGTCGCATCCACCTGTACCGCGCCGTGCTCGAAGGAGTGAGTTTTGCCCTGCGCCACAATATCGAAGCCGGCACCCGGGGCGCGCATTCCCTTGACCCGCGTTTGATCGTGGTAGGCGGTGCGAGCCATTCGGATGTGTGGATGCAGATCATCGCGGATGTGACGCGCTACCCGGTGTACACCATCGTCCAGGAAGTCGAAGCGGCGCTGGGGGCGGCGTTGCTGGCGGCGCACACGGTGGGGTTGGTCAGTGATGAGGCGATGGACAAGGGCTGGGTGCAGTTGGCGTTGCGGGCGCAGCCCAAGCGGGAGAATGTCGCGGTCTACGATCACGCGTTTGCCGAGTACCTGAAGCTGTATCCCGCGCTGAAACCGATCATGCACACCTTGCAGGCCAACTGACCCAACAGGGTCAAAAATGTGGGAGGGGGCTTGCTCCCGATGGCGGTGTAACAGTCGCCGCCTGTGTTGAATGACACACCGCTATCGGGGGCAAGCCCCCTCCCACAGTGGATCTTCATTGTTCTTGAGATTTTGATCTATGAACGCAATTTTTGACTTCACTCACCACCGCATCCTCGTCACCGGCGCCAGCAGCGGGATTGGCCGCGAAATCGCACAGCAGCTCATTGCCAGTGGCGCCGAGGTGTTCGCCCTGGGCCGGGACGCCCGGGCACTGGCCGAACTGGGCTGCCACATCCTGAGCGTGGATATCGCCGACAGCGCCGCGCTCGACCACGCCTTGAATGAGCTGCCGGCGCTGCACGGTCTGGTCAACTGCGCCGGCATTTCACGCCTGGAGCCCGCCGCCGCCATCAGCGCCGAGGCGTTTGATCAGGTGATGAGCGTCAACGCTCGCGCCGCTGCGCAGGTGGCCAGCCGCGTGGCGGCGAAAATGATCGAAGAGAACATCGCCGGCAGCATCGTCAACGTCTCCAGTCAGGCCTCGCTGGTGGCGCTGGATGATCATCTGAGCTACTGCGCCTCCAAGGCCGCCCTCGATGCGATCACCCGCGTGCAGTGCGCTGAATGGGGCCGCTTCGGCATTCGCGTCAACAGCGTCAACCCCACTGTCACGCTCACGCCGATGGCGACCATGGCCTGGTCCGATCCGGTCAAGCGCGACCCGGCGCTGGCCGCCATTCCCCTGGGCCGTTTTGCGCACACCGTGGAAGTCGCGTTGCCGGTGCTGTTCCTGCTCAGCGATGCGGCCAGCATGATCAGTGGCGTGAGCCTGCCCATCGATGGCGGCTATACCAGCCGTTAGCCGTTCTCCAACTGCCCGGCGATGACCACCTTGTCCCGTGGCTTGTACGGGTCTTGCAGGCGATCAAGCAGCAGGCGCACCGCGCTGCTGCCGGCCAGCGAGGCATCGTGGGCCACGCAGGCGATGGGCACGCCGAAAATATCGGCGAACGGCAGGCGGTCGATGCCGCAGATGGTCAGGCTGTCGTGGGCGATGTTGTGCATGCGTAACGCGCGCAGGGCGCCGAGGGTGATCAATTGGTTGAAGCCCATGATCGCGTCCGGCGCCGAGTGGGCGGCGAGGTAGTCGAGGGTGTGCAGGTAGGACGGCATCAGCGTGTAGTCCCCGGCCTGCACCTCGACCTGCACCTGAGGATGTTCGGCCAGCACTTCGCGCAGGCCCTTGAGGCGTTCGACGGTGATGCGCGAGTGCTCGGGGCCGGTCAGCACCAGCAGGCGCTTGAGGTCCGGGGTCTGGCGCAACAGGTAGTGCGCGGCCTGGATGCCGCTGTGGTAGTTGTCGAGCACCACGCGGCTGAACGGGCTGTCGTGGAGCGTGCGGTCAAGCAGCACCACCGGGGTCTTGCCGTTGCCCAGGCGCTCGAGATAGTCGGGTTGGTAGCTTGGCTCATCGGAGACCGGCGACAGGATGATCCCCGCCACGCGATAACCCAGCAGGGTATCGACGGCCTTGCTTTCCAGTTCTTCCAGCTCATCGGTGTCCACCAGCATGATGGTGTAGCCGTGCTTTTTTGCTTCGCGGGAGATCGCCTTGATCATCTCGCTGTAGAAGGGGTTGTCCACCGACGCGGTGATCACACCGATGATCAGGCTTTCACTGCGCTTGAGCCCGCGCGCGAAGGCATTGGGCACGTAGTCGAGCTCGCGCGCCACTTCCAGAATGCGCGCCAGGGTGGCGGGTTTGACCAGATCAGGTTTGCTCAACGCCCGGGACACGGTAATGGTGGTCATGCCCACCCGTTTGGCGATGTCGCTGATGGTGACGGACTTTTTCTTGTTCATCGGTAAGGCTGCAAGAGGACACTCCCGCAGGCTAGCATGCGCGCAGGCCCAGGGTGACTCAAATCAGCGGGTCCCAGCGTTGCGACCAGTCACCTTCGGTCTTGACCACTTCACGCAACAGGGTCAACGCCTGCTGCAGCACCGCAGAATCTCGTGCCCGCGAATACACCAGGTACGTCGGGAAACTGAATTCCGGCGCCTTGGCCACCCGCTGCATCACGCCGCTGTCCAGGTAGCTCTGCACCACGCGCGTGCGGAAATACCCGGCGCCGCCGTTCACCAGGATGTACTGCAGCGCCAGCGGCCCCAGATTGAAACCCACGGCGGCGCGCGCGCGGTCGGGCAAGGCGGCGTCGTGCTGTTGGCGAAAACCCTGGCCCCAGTCGATATACACATAGGGCTCGGGTTTGCTCGCCAGTTGCACCAGGATCAGTTTTTCTTCCAGGACTTGCTCGACCTGCAAGCCCGGCCAGTACTGCGGCTGGAACACCAGCGCGGCGTCAAGCACGCCCAACTCCAACTGACGCAACAGGTACTCGCCCTCGCGAATTTCGGTGCGCAGGGCATGCCCGGGGATATGCTCGCGCAGCGCCTTGGCCCAGCCGAGCATCAGCGGATTGCACAGGCTGACCTCTGCGCCGATATGCAGCACATTGCGATAGCCATCGGGCAAGGGCAGGTCGCGGCGCGCCGCTTCCCAGGTTTGCAGCAACTGGTTGGCGTACACCACAAAGGCCTCGCCGTCGGCGGTCAGGCGTGCACCAGCGCGATTGCGCACGAACAGCGTACTGCCCAACTGGTTTTCCAGGTTCTTCACCCGTGCGGTGATGGCGGTCTGGGTGACGTGCAGTTTCTCCGCCGCTGCGGCGAGGCTGCCGCAGCGGGTGATTTCCAGAAAGGTGCGTGCCAGTTCGATGTCCATGAAGCCCCCGGGAGATGAGTGGAGGGCATTGTAGTGGAACGCGGTGAGCACTGTGGGAGGAGGCGTGCCCCGATAGCGGTGTGTCAGTCACAGAGGCATTCACTGACACTCAGTAATCGGGGGCAAGCCCCCTCCCACATTCAATTGAATTTCAGCTCGGGTTGTGTGGTGCTTGCAAGTGCTTGGTAGGGGATGCCTTTGCATAAGCGTGACTTGCGCACCTTCGTCCATGCCCGAACCCTGCGGTGCGTTGTGACCCGCTTCGAGGGCAGGCATTTTTCAGTGATTGGAATGCAGTGCAAATGTGGGAGGGGGCAAGCCCCTTCCCACATTTCAATTGAATTTCAGCTCGGGTTTTGTGGTGCTTGCAAGTGCTTGGTAGGGATGCCCTTGCATAAGCGTGACTTGCGCCCCTTCGTCCACTCCCGAATCCTGCGGTACGTTGTGACCCGCTTCGAGGGGCAGCCATTTTTCAGTGATTGGAATGCAATGCAAATGTGGGAGGGGGCTTGCCCCCGATAGCGGTAGATCAGTCACAGATGCAGTGACTGACACTCAGTAATCGGGTTGTGCGGTGAATCAAGAGTGATCGAACGCCAGTGGATCCAGTTTCAAAGGGTCGTAGACCTGCGGCTCACTCCCAGCCGCCACGGTCGAGACACCGGGTGCTCGTCGGTGGCTGTTTGCCGTAGGCCAGAAACTCCCCGAGCCAGCGGCTGACACAGCCGTCGGCGGTTGTCTGGGCGGGTTCCTTGAGCAGTAGCGACTCGACGCCGGAAGCGCCCGGTTCGCCGTGCCCTGCGTTGACCAGCACCATGCGTGCGACACGTTCGGGAAACCGCGTCGCGTAGCGGTTGCCCAGGCGCGCCGCGTCGGCATTGCCGACGTAGTTGAGCCGGGACTCGCCCAGTTGCCCGCGCACATACTCCATATCCTGTGCCGCCTGTTCGAGGGCGTCGCCCCCTGTGAGGTCGCGGCTGCTCAGTTCGATCATGTCGTAGCGGTCGACCAGCTTACGGTAAGCCGGGTTGGCGTAAGACTCCCAAAGGCTGGCCAGATGCAGGGCAAAGGTGGCGTTTTTAGCTGTATGCGGCTCGCCGGACTGGATAAACACCACGCCCTCGCGGTTGAGCGGGTCGCGCGCGCCGACGCGTGTCACGCTCAGGCGTATGCGGCCGCGTCCAGGAGCGGCATGGTCGCGGGGCACCGTCACCAGGCCACATTGGGTACGGTCGAGTACGTCGGGGGCGAGCCGCTCAAGCACCGGGAAAGGGCAATCGAGTAACCAATCAATGGCGGTGGGCGCGATCAGGGGGTCGGCCAGGGCCAGGTGTGCGATCAACCAGCCGCCGAGGCAGACCAGGCATTTTCCAACAACGCTGGGTTTCATTAAAAGGTCCCGGGAAGCCGTATGAAGTCGGCTTTTTTACCAAGGACCTTGGGTCTAATAATGTAAGGCGATTAAACGGATCGTGTACGAAACTGGAGTTTCGTTTATCAGGTGTCGCTATTCCAGCCACCGCCCAATGCTTTGTACAACGCGATGCTGGCTTGCAGGCGCGACAGCCGCAGCTGCACGTCCAAGTCCTGGGCCGCGTACAGGGTGCGTTGGGTCTCCAGCACCGTGAGCAGATCTTCGGCACCGGCCTGGTAGCGGCTTTCGGCGATCCGGAACGCGGTTTGGGCCTGTTGCAGTTCTTCAACTTGCCATTGGCGTTGCTGGTCGAGGCGGCTGATGCTGCTGAGGGCTTTTTCCACATCGGCAAAGCCGTTGATGATCGCCCCACGGTAGATTTGCAGAAGCTCATCCTGGCGCGCGCGGGCCTTGTCGCGTTCGGCGCTTAAACGACCGTTGTTGAAGATCGGCGCCACCAGGCCCGAGGTCAGGGTGTAGAACGGGCTGCGCAGGATATCGTCGGCCTTGTATGCGCCCGAGCCCAGGGTCGCGCCCAGGGTCACTGCAGGCAGCATCGCTGCACGGGCTACGGTGACGTCGGCACTTGCCGCCGCCAGCTGTGCCTCGGCCTGGGCGAGGTCGGGGCGCCGGCTCAATAACTGGCTTGGCACGCCGGGCCCGATGGTTGGCCAGGTCAGTGCCGGGAACGCCTCGGTGCCCAGTTCCAGCGCCTGCACGGGCTGGCCGAGCAACGCGGCCAGGGTGATGCGCGCCTCTTCGGCCAGTTGCTCGACCAGCGGCAGTTGCCGCTGCTGGCTGGCCACCAGGCTTTTCTGTTGCGCCAGTTCCAGAGCCGTGGCGGAACCGGCGTCGTAGCGGGTTTGCACCAGGTTCAGCACCGCGCGCGCATTCGCCAGGTTCAGCTCGGCGATCTGCACGCGTTGGCGCGCCGCCAGGGTTTGCGCGTAACGATCGGCGACGTTGCTCAGCAGGGTCAGTTCCACGTTGGCCTGGTCGAACTGGCTGGCCTGCAGGCTATGCAGCGCGCTGTCCCGCGCAGCGGCGCGACCGCCCCAGAAGTCGAGTTCGTAGCTGGCCGTGAGGTTGGCGTCATAGCGGGTGACGGTTTTATTGCTCTCGGTGGCGTCCAGGTCCGAGTTGCCGCTGCCGCGCAACAGCTTTTCGCGGGTGGTGGTGAGGTTGAAGTTGATCTCGGGCAGCAGCGGCGCCCCGGCAATCACCGCCGTTGCCTGCGCCTGGCGCACCCGAGCCATGGCGGCGGCCACGTCGAAACTGTCACGCCGGGCCTGGTCGATCAGGCGGTTGAGCGATGGGCTGCCAAAGTGCGTCCACCAGCGCTGGTCGGTGGCTTGGCTGGCCGCGCGTTCGCCATAATGCCAGGCGGCGGGTGGCGCGATGCCGCTGTCGACGGCGGCGGGGTTGCCGGCGCAGGCGCTGAGCAGCAGGCACAGGCTTAGCACTGACAGTTGTGGTGCGATGGATCGTTTATTCACTGGTCAACGCCTTAACCGGATCGAGCCGGGCAGCTTTACGGGCCGGCATAAAGCCGAATACGACGCCGGTGACCAGCGCGCAGCCAAAGGCGCCGAGCATCGCCACCAGGGAAAACTGCACCGCCACGTCGGCCAGCACCAGCACGCCGCCCACCAGCAGCGCCAGGGCGATACCGAACAGCCCGCCGACCACCGAGAGCATCACCGCCTCAGTCAGGAATTGGCGCAGGATGTCGCGCTGGCGTGCGCCGGTGGCCATGCGGATGCCGATTTCACGGGTGCGTTCGCGCACGGTCATCAACATGATGTTCATCACGCCGATACCGCCCACCAGCAGGGAAATCGCGGCAATCGAGCCGAGCATCAGCGACAGGGTGTTTTGCGTGCGCGCTTCAGCCTGAATCATCGCTGCGTCGTTGGTCAGGTGGAAGTCGCGTTTGCCGCCGTGCAACTTTTGCATAAGCTGACCGATGGCTTGCTCGGCCTCTTGCACCTTGCGCGCATCGGCGGCGGCAATGACCACGTATTCGGGGTTATAGGTGCCGAACAGGCGCACGCTGGCGGCGGTGTAGGGAATGGCGACACGGTCGTCGCTGTCTTGCATGCCGGAGCTGGAGCCTTTTTCCGCCAACACGCCAATCACCTGAAAGGGCACGTTTTCGATCAGGATGTATTGGCCGATGGGGTCTAGCTGGCCTTTGAACAGTTTTTCGCGCACGCGATGACCGATCACCGCCACCGTGGCCCCGGCGCGCTCGTCGGCTTCGGTAAAGTAGCTACCTTCGGCCACCGGCCAGTTGAAGATGTCCGGGAAGTTGGTGTCGTTACCGCCCACATAGGCCGTGTAGTCGACGTTGCCGAAGCGCACGCCGGCGTAGGTGCCGTTCACCGGCATGATGCGCTTGACCTGGGGCAATGTAGCCAATGCCGCCACATCATTGAGGGTCACGATACCTGGCGGCGTGCGCGGGTTAGGCGAAAAGCCACTCAGGTAGATGATGTTGGAGCCGAAGGCCGCCATCTGCGCCATGACCTGGCGCTTGCTGCCTTCGCCCACTGCCAGCACCACCACCACCGACGCCACGCCGATGATGATCCCCAGCAGCGTCAGCGCGGTGCGGAAGCGGTTGATCCACATCACCCGCCAGGCCGCCTGCACCGCGTCCAGCAGCTCGGCTTTCCAGGCACCATTGTGTTCGGCGCCGTCGGCCAGGCGCTGGCGCAGGTCCACGGCTTGCAATGCATTGCTGCCGGCCGTGATGGGCACGTGGATGTTACTCAACGCCGAATCGCTGATGATCAGGCCGTCGCTGATCTCGATGATGCGGTTGGCGTGCGCCGCGACTTCGCGGTCGTGGGTGATCAGGATCACTACGTGGCCCTGGCTCGCCAACTCATCCAGCAGCAGCATCACCTCGGCGCCGCTGTGGCTGTCGAGGGCTCCGGTGGGTTCGTCCGCAAGGATGATATGCCCGCCGTTCATCAACGCACGGGCAATCGAGACGCGTTGTTGCTGGCCACCGGAGAGCTGGTGCGGGCGGTTGTTGGTGCGGTCGGCCAGGCCCAGGCGGGTCAGCAGAGCCTTGGCGCGGGCATGGCGTTCGGCGGCGCTGATGCCGGCATAGATCGCCGGCATCTCGACGTTTTCCTGGGCCGAGCCGGAGGGGATCAGGTGGTAGCCCTGGAACACGAAACCAAAGGCTTCGCGGCGCAGCCAGGCCAGTGCATCGCTGTCCAGGTGCGCGACGTTTTCCCCGGCGAACAGGTAGTCGCCCACGGTGGGGCGGTCGAGGCAGCCGAGGATGTTCATCAGTGTGGATTTTCCGGAGCCCGAGGCGCCGACGATGGCAACGAACTCTCCCGCATGGATAGACAGGTCGATCCCGCGCAATACGTCGACCTGCGGGCTGTCGCCGCCACCGTAGGACTTGCGGATGTTCTTGAGTTCGATCAATGGCGTGGTCACATCAACCCCCGCTGCCGCTGGCTGGGCCGATCAACAGGTGATCGCCTTCGTTGAGGCCATCCAACACTTCAACGCGCAGGCGGTCACTGATACCCAGGTGTACTTCGCGCTCCTCGATGGCGCCATTTTCGGTGACGACCCGGGCGATCTGCTTGTCGGTGCCTTGGCCGCCGAGCAGCGCCGCGACCGGGACGGTGAGAGCGTCCTTGACCTGGCTGGCGACGAAAAACACCTGGGTGGTCATTTCGGCCATCAGCGCATTGTCAGTGTTGTCCACATCCAGCAGTACGGTGTACAGCACTACGCGGCCACTACCGGTTTTGCTCGTGCTGGTGGGGCTGCCACTGCCCTGGCTGGTTTCATTCAGCGGCTTGGGCGGGATCGGCAGGATCTGGCGTACGGTGCTGGTCCAGCGCCGGTTGCCGCCGGCGAGGGTAGTGAAATAGGCGCTCATGCCCGGTTTGACGTGGCTGATATCGGCTTCGGACACTTCGGCCCATACGGTCATCGGCGACAATTTGGCGATGCGCAGGATCAACGGCGTTTGTTGCTGGGCGTTGAGGGTCTGGCCGACCCGTGCATCTACCGCCACTACGGTGCCGCTCATGGGCGCGTAAATCCGCGTATAGCCCAGTTCGGCCTCGTCACTGCGCAGGCTGGCCTGGGCCTGGCGGATCTGCGCCTGGAACATATCGACACGGGCTTGGGTGGCGCTCAGTTCGGCTTTGGCGGTTTGCACATCTTCTTCACGGGTGGCGTTGCCTGCAACCAAGCGTTGCTGGCGCTGGTATTTCTGGCGTGCGAGTTCGTGCTGGGCTTTCTGTTCCTGCAACTGCGCCTTGAGGTTTTCAATGGAGTAGCGGCTGGCGTCGAGCTTGGCCTGTTGCGTGGCAGGGTCGATTTCCACCAGCAACTCGCCTTCCTTGACTTGATCACCGGCCTCCACATGGATCTTGCGAATCTGTCCGGATGCCTGGGCACCCACGTCGACATACCGGCGCGGCTGCAGGGTGCCAAGTGAGGTGACGCTGTTTTCAATGTTGCCGCGGGTTACGGCGACCGTGGGCAGGCTGTCGCGGCCCGACGGCAGCACTTGCCAGGCAACCACCGCGAGGATGCAGAGCAGGCACGCCATCACCAGCAGGGCGCGTCGGGCAGGTCGAGGGCGTTTCATGTCTTGGTTCCAGCCGGGAGGTATTGACCGCAGGAGCGGGGAGTTGACAGTTATACGAGAAAATTGCCTGGAGATTTAGGCCCTTACACACGTGGTAACAGCTCGCCCGACGAAAAAAAAAGCACCGGTGATGCAAGACTTCTTTAAAAGTAGATGAGAATTACTATAAATTGCACACACTCAAACTGCCATCATCGATGGACGTGTTCCTAAAAAGGTTGGCATCGTCAGCACCACGGCCATGGGGCCAGGAGTCATGTTGGAAAACTACTATCGCGAGCTGGTGTGTTTCCTCAACGCCAAGCTGGGCAACCGTCAGGTGGCCGAGGATGTGGTGCATGACGCGTATGTGCGGGTGCTGGAGCGCTCCAGTGACACGCCGATCGAACAGCCGCGCGCGTTCCTGTACCGCACCGCGTTGAACCTGGTGATCGACGGCCATCGGCGCAACGCCCTGCGCCAGTTGGAACCGCTGGAGGTGCTGGACGCTGAAGAACGCTTCGCCCCCTGTTCACCGCACACCAGTCACGACCAGGGCCAGCGTCTGGAGATGCTCGAGCGCGCCCTGGCCGAGCTGCCGGCGGCCTGCCGCGACAGTTTCCTGTTGCGCAAGCTCGACGGCCTGTCCCACCTGCAAATCGCCGAGCGCCTGTGCATTTCCCGCGCGCTGGTGGAAAAGCACATCGTCAATGCCATGAAGCACTGCCGGTTGCGCATGCGTGAGTGGGAAGTGCACTGAAGCGCTGTTAGTTAAATTTTATTTCACTGTCCTCGTTTCCTATCAACACACGGCCTGTTGTTCAGGCCATGAAGGTATTCCCGCCCCAACCGCCAAGGGGCTTATCCAGAGGACACTGGAATGACACAGGCAATTGCTTCGCCCGCGGTTCACGACCTGATCGGCATCGGCTTCGGCCCTTCGAACCTGGCGCTGGCCATCGCCCTGCAGGAGCGTGAGAAGGCGCAGGGCAAACTGGACGTGCTGTTCCTCGACAAACAAGCCGACTACCGCTGGCACGGCAATACCCTGGTGACCCAGAGCGAATTGCAGATTTCGTTCCTCAAGGACCTGGTGACCCTGCGCAACCCCACCAGCCCGTATTCCTTCGTCAATTACCTCAAGGCCCACGACCGCCTGGTGGACTTCATCAACCTGGGCACCTTCTACCCGTGCCGCATGGAGTACAACGACTACCTGCGCTGGGTTGCCGGGCAATTCCAGGCCCAGGCCCGCTACGGCGAGGAAGTGCTGGCCATCGAGCCGATCCTGCACCAGCAACAGGTTGAAGCGCTGCGTGTGATTTCCCGCGATGCGCGGGGCGAACAGCATGTGCGCACCACACGCTCGGTGGTGGTCAGCGCCGGCGGCACGCCGCGTATTCCCGAAGCCTTCAAGGCGCTCAAGGGCGACAGCCGGGTGTTTCACCATTCCCAGTACCTGGACCGCATGGCCAGCCAGCCGTGTGTGGACGGCAAGCCCATGCGCATTGCGGTGATCGGCGGTGGTCAAAGCGCCGCCGAAGCCTTTATCGACCTCAACGACAGCTTTGCGTCGGTGCAGGTCGACCTGATTCTGCGCGGTTCGGCGCTCAAACCGGCGGATGACAGCCCGTTCGTCAATGAAGTGTTCTCGCCGGCCTTTACCGACCTGGTGTTCCAGCAAGTCGGCGCCGAACGTGAGCGCCTGGTCGCCGAGTACCAGAACACCAACTACTCGGTGGTGGACCTGGACCTGATCGAGCGCATCTACGGCATCTTCTATCGGCAGAAAGTTTCCGGCATCGCGCGTCAGGCCTTCCGCACCATGACCGTGGTCGAAAAGGCCACCCCCGGCCCGCTGGGCATTGAACTGACGCTGCGCAACAACGCCACCGGCGAAACCAGCGTGAATCACTACGACGCGGTGATCCTCGCCACCGGTTACGAACGCCAGATGCACCGCGAACTGCTCGCGCCGCTCGAAGCCTACATGGGCGATTTCGAAGTGGCCCGCGACTACCGCATCGTCACCGACGAGCGCTGCAAGGCCGGTATTTACATCCAGGGGTTCAGCCAGGCCAGCCATGGTTTGAGCGATACGTTACTGTCGGTGCTGCCGATTCGTGCCGATGAAATTGCCGCGTCGTTGTATGCCAATGACCGTAGCCGTGGCAGCGCGCGCTCGGTGCAGGACCTGCTGCTCGCCACTGCAAGCTGATCGGATTGTGTAGGAGCGAGGCGGGCGGCTAGCCCTTGCTCGCGAAAAACGTCAACGATAACGCGCCTGTTCTGAATCAACGCGGCGCTCTCGCGTTCTTCGCGAGCAAGGGCTAGCCGGCCGCCTCGCTCCTACAGGCGGTACTTGTGACATGGGGTTGCTGCTGATACTGTACAAAAAACCAGTATCGGTAGCTCTCCATGCAGTTGATCGAAAAGCTCAGCATCCTCGCCGACGCCGCCAAGTACGACGCTTCGTGCGCCAGCAGTGGCGCACCCAAGCGCAGCTCCGAAGGCAAGGCCGGGCTGGGTTCCACCGATGGCATGGGCATTTGCCACAGCTATACGCCCGACGGCCGTTGCGTGTCGCTGCTCAAGGTTTTGCTCACCAACTTCTGTCTCTACGACTGCCAGTATTGTGTCAACCGCCGTTCCAGCGATGTGCCGCGTGCGCGATTCAGCCCGGAAGAAGTGGTCACCCTGACCCTGGACTTCTACAAGCGCAATTGCGTCAGCGGGCTGTTTCTCAGTTCCGGCATCATCCGTTCAGCCGACTACACCATGGAGCAGTTGGTGCGGGTCGCCAAATTGCTGCGTGAAGAGCACGATTTTCGCGGCTATATCCACCTCAAGACCATTCCTGAAGCTGACCCTGCGTTGATCGCCGAGGCCGGGCGCTATGCCGACCGCCTGAGCGTGAATATCGAACTGCCCACCGATACCAGCCTGCAAACCCTGGCGCCCGAAAAGCAGATCGTCTCGATCAAACAGGCCATGCAGACCATCTACACCGGTGAACAGACGGTGCTCAACGAACCCCGTGCACCGCGCTTCGCCCCGGCCGGGCAGAGTACCCAGATGATCGTCGGCGCCGATGACACCGACGACAGCACCATCCTGCACGGTGCCGAAGCCTTGTATGGCAATTACAAGCTGCGCCGCGTGTATTATTCCGCGTTCAGCCCGATTCCCAACAGTCCGAAGAGCGTGCCCCTGGCCGCACCGCCGCTGATGCGCGAGCATCGTCTGTACCAGGCCGACTTTCTGTTGCGCAGCTACGGCTTCAGCGCCAATGAACTGTTCGAAGGCCCCGGCCACCTGGCCCTGGATATCGACCCCAAGCTGGCGTGGGCCCTGGAGCATCGCGAGGTGTTCCCCCTGGACCTGAACCGCGCCGAACCGACCTTGATCGCGCGCATCCCCGGCATTGGCCTGCGCACCACCCAGCGCCTGGTAGATCTGCGCCGCGAACGCAAGATCCGCTTTGAAGACCTGGCCCGCATGCGCTGCGTGCTGGCCAAGGCCAAGCCGTTTTTCATCACCAGCGATTACCACCCACAGCAGGCCGATAGCACCAGTGTGTTGCTGCGCGAACAGCTGCGTGATCGCCCGCAACCGCAACAGATGGGGTTGTGGGGATGATCAGCCTGGAATGCGACAACCTGTTCAGCACCTGGCGCGAACAGGCGCGCTGGCTGCTCAGCCATCAGGTCGACCCCAGCCAGGTGAGCTGGGGCGAAGCCGAGGTGGCGGATTTGTTTGCCACCGACGAACCCATTCCGTCCGGGCCGGGGCCTTTCCAGGCGCGCATTCCCAAGGCCTTGTTGCAACTGTTGGAGTCGGCCGCCTGCTACCAGGGCGATCAGCGTTGGAGTTTGCTGTACGAAGTGTTGTGGCGGGTCAGCCATGGCGATCGCACGGCAATGCTGGCAGGTGACAAGTTGGGCAGCGAGTTGCAGCGCCGCATCAAGCAGGTCAGCCGTGAAGCCCACCACTTGCATGCGTTTGTGCGGTTTATTGCATTGCCGGCCGAAGCCGGGCCCGAGCTGCCGGAGTACGTGGCCTGGCACGAGCCGGCCCACGATATTTTGCACAGTGCCAGCCAGCATTTCGTCGGGCGCATGGGCCGCCATCGCTGGATGATCGCGACGCCGCTGGATGGGGTGTATTACGACGGCGAGCAATTGATTCACCAACGCCAGTGCCCCGAGGCGTGGCAGCAGCTGGCGCAAAATGTCGAAGACCCGCACAGCGCCATGTGGTTGACCTATTACAGCCACATCTTCAACCCGGCGCGCTTGAACCCCAAGGTGATGGAAGGGCATCTGCCGAGCCGGTTCTGGAAGAACCTGCCGGAGGGCAAGTTGATTCCGGGGCTGATCAGCGAGGCGCGCACGGGCAAACAGAAGGATGGGCAGGCCAGGCTGGTGGGCACCAAACCCGGCAAACGCATTTCAAGCGGGCATAATTAGAAAATGTGGGAGGGGGCTTGGTATTGTGGTGTTTGTCAGAGCGTCCTCAGCCAGGAGCAATCATGTCTACCGCTGTTCGTCTTGCCCAAACCGCCGATGCCGAAGGGATCAGCCAGGTCATCCTGGCGGCCTTGCACAGCAGTAACGCACAGGATTACCCGGCGGATGTGATTGCCCGAGTGGCAAGTCATTTCACCCCCGATGCCGTGCTGGCGCTGCTCAAGCGCCGTGTCGTGCTGGTGGCCACCCAGGAGCAGGTGATCGTTGCCACCGCCGCCCTTGACGCCAACGTGGTGCGCTCGGTGTTCGTCAACCCGGCGCTGCAAGGGCAGGGCATTGGTCGCCTGTTGATGATCGAGATCGAACTGCGCGCCCGCGAAGCCGGGGTGACGGTGTTGAGCGTGCCATCCTCGCTGACCGCCGAGGCGTTCTACAGCAAGCTGGGGTTTCACACCGTGCGTGATGTCTATCATGGCAATGAGCGCACGCTGGTCATGGAAAAGGCCCTGCTGTCCCGGCATCCCATCGGCCCGTATCGCGACCGTCAGCACCGTGCGCAAGTGGTTGAGTTGTGGCAGGAGGCGTTCGGCTATGACACCGCGCATAACCTGCCGAGCCTGGCGATCGATAAGAAGCTGGTGGTCAATGACGGGCTATTCTTTGTCGCGACCGATAAAAAAACCGTGATCGGTACGATTCTCGCCGGCTATGACGGCCATCGCGGTTGGCTGTACTCGGTGGCGGTGCATGCCGACTATCGTCGCCACGGCCTGGGATCATCGTTGGTGCGTCACGCCGAACAGGCCTTGACGGCGTTGGGTTGCATGAAGATCAACCTGCAGATCACCGGCGGCAATGACGCGGTGGTGGGGTTCTACGAGGCGTTGGGCTATGGAGTGGAGCCGAGGATCAGCATGGGCAAGAAGATTGCCGGGAATATTCCTCCCCAATCTTGAGAACACAGGAGGCAAATGTGGGAGGGGGCTTGCCCCCGATGGCAGGGTGTCAGTCACCGATGATGTTGACTGATTCACCGCCATCGGGGGCAAGCCCCCTCCCACAGGTTTTGCAGTGTTGCTGAGGCAGTGGCTTAGACCTTGACGATCCAACCCGCTGGCGCTTCAACGTCACCGGTCTGCACGCCCGTCAGCTCTTTGTAGAGCTTCTGGGTAATCGGGCCCACTTCGGTTTCGCTGTGGAACACGTGCAGCTTGCCGTTGTACTGGATGCCGCCGATCGGCGAGATTACCGCAGCGGTACCACAGGCACCGGCTTCCTTGAATTGATCCAGCTTGTCGATGAACACTTCGCCCTCGACCACGGCAAGGCCCAGGCGGCTCTGGGCCAGTTCGATCAGCGACAGGCGGGTAATGCCCGGCAGCACCGAAGGCGACTTCGGCGTGATGAACTGGTTGTCATGGGTGATGCCGAAGAAGTTGGCCGAGCCGACTTCTTCGATTTTCGAATGGGTCATCGGGTCCAGGTAGATCGCGTCGGCGAAGCCGGATTTTTTCGCTTCCGAGCCCGGCATCAGGCTGGCGGCATAGTTACCGCCCACTTTGGCGGCACCGGTGCCTTGTGGCGCGGCGCGGTCGAAGGTGGAGATCTGGAAGTTGTGGGGCACCAGGCCGCCTTTGAAATAGGCGCCGACCGGGATGCAGAACACCGAGAAGATGAACTCCGGCGCGGTGCGCACGCCGATGTTGTCACCGGTGCCGATCACGAACGGGCGCAGGTACAGCGCGCCGCCGCTGCCGTAAGGCGGGATGAAGCGCTCGTTGGCCTTGACCACTTGTTTGCAGGCTTCGATGAAGTCTTCGGTCGACACATGCGGCATCAGCAGGCGGGCGCAGCTACGCTGCATGCGCGCGGCGTTCTGGTCCGGACGGAACAGGTTGATCGAGCCGTCCTTGCAGCGGTAGGCCTTGAGGCCTTCAAAGCACTGTTGGCCGTAGTGCAGGGCGGTAGAGCCCTCGCTGATGTGCAGCACATTGTCGTCGGTCAGGGTGCCTGCTTGCCATTCGCCGTTTTTCCAGACCTGGAGAAACCGCTTGTCGGTCTTGATGTAGTCAAAACCCAGCTTGTCCCAATTGATGCTTTCGTTACCCATGACACCCTCTAATCTCTGGTCAAGTCGGATTTTTTTCTGGATGGGCTCAACAATACTGCATTCTTGGCCGGTGTGGGAGCGGGCGGTTGGACCATTCAACCTCTCTATTGGATGATCCACTGCTATCGGGGGGCAAGCCCCCTCCCACATTTAGAATGCATTCCCCTGTAGGAGGGGGTTTGCCGCCGATGGCCTCGCCACGGTTCTACAGGTGCAACGCATGCCCCAAAGCCCGCAACGCCGCTTCCTGTACGGCTTCGCCCAAGGTCGGATGGGCATGGATCGTTCCCGCCACATCCTCCAGGCGTGCACCCATTTCCAGGCTCAGGCCAAACGCAGTGGACAGTTCCGACACACCCACGCCCACGGCTTGCCAACCGACAATCAGGTGATTGTCACGCCGCGCCACCACCCGCACGAAGCCGGTTTTCGACTCCAGGGTCATGGCCCGTCCGTTGGCGGCGAACGGGAAGCTCGACACGATGCAGTCCAGGCCGGCTGCCTTGGCCTCGTCCGGAGTCTTGCCCACCACCACCAGTTCCGGGTCGGTAAAACACACCGCCGGAATCGCCGCCGGGTTGAATTCGCGAGGTTTACCGCTGATCAGTTCGGCGACCATCTCGCCCTGGGCCATGGCCCGGTGCGCCAGCATGGGCTCGCCGCTCAGGTCGCCAATGGCATACACATTGCGCATGCTGGTCTGGCAACGGCTGTCGATCTTGATCGCGGCGCCGTTCATGTCCAGGTTCAACGCTTCGAGGTTCCAGCCCTGGGTGTTGGGTTGGCGACCAACAGCCACCAGCACCTGATCGGTTTCCAGCGACAGGGTGTCGCCATTCGGGTCGCGCACTTGAAGGCAATGGTCGGCATACCCGGTGACGCTGTGTCTGAGGTACAGCTTCACCCCCAGTTGCTTGAGGGATTCGCTCACCGGTTGAGTCAGTTCGGCGTCATAGGCCGGCAGGATGCGATCCTGGGCTTCGACCACACTGACGTCGGCCCCCAGCTTGCGATAGGCGATGCCCAGTTCCAGGCCGATATAACCGCCACCCACCACGATCAGCCGCTTCGGTACGCGGCTCGGGGCCAGGGCTTCGGTGGATGAAATGATCGGCCCGCCAAGCGGCAGCATCGGCAGCTCGACACTCTTCGAACCGGTGGCCAGCAGCAGGTGTTCGCACTGGATGCGCTGCTCGCCCACGTCGACGGTCTTGCCGTCCACCACCTTGGCCCAGCCGTGGATCACCTGCACCTTGTGCTTCTTCAACAGCGCGGCGACGCCGGTGGTCAGGCGATCGACGATGCCGTCTTTCCATTCCACACTTTTGCGGATGTCCAGGGTGGGCACGTCCACCTCGATGCCCAACTGCGAGCCCTGGCTGTGGTGTACCGTCTGCTGGAATTGCTCGGCCACATGGATCAAGGCCTTGGACGGAATGCAGCCGATGTTCAGGCAGGTGCCGCCCAACGCCTGGCCTTCCACCAGGAGGGTCGGGATGCCCAGTTGGCCGGCGCGAATTGCGGCCACATAACCGCCCGGGCCGCCGCCGATAATCAGCAGCGTGGTGTGTAGTGTCTGAGTCATGCCCTTACTCCAGGAACAGGCTGGCGGGTTGTTCGAGCAGGCCTCGCACGGCCTGGATGAATTGCGCCGCGTCCATGCCATCGACCACACGGTGATCGAACGAGCTGGAGAGGTTCATCATCTTGCGCACCACGATCTGGCCCTTTATCACCATCGGCCGCTCGACGATGCGGTTGACGCCGACAATCGCCACTTCCGGCAGGTTCAGCACCGGCGTGCTGACGATGCCACCCAGCGCGCCGAGGCTGGTCAGGGTGATGGTCGAGCCCGACAGCTCTTCGCGGCTGGCCTTGCCGTTTCGGGCTGCTGTGGCCAAACGCGCGATTTCTTCGGCAGTGCCCCACAGGCTGCGGGCTTCGGCGTGGCGCACCACTGGCACCATCAGGCCGACATCGCTCTGGGTGGCGACGCCCACATGCACCGCACCGAGACGGGTAATGACCTGGGCTTCGTCGTCATAGTGTGCGTTGATCTGCGGAAAATCGCGCAGTGCCACCACCATGGCGCGCACGATGAAGGGCAGCAGGGTCAGCTTGCCGCGTGTGGCGCCGTGTTTTTCATTGAGGTGCACGCGCAGTTCGTCCAGCGCCGTGACGTCGATTTCTTCCACGTAGCTGAAATGCGCGGCGCGGCGGGTGGCATCCTGCATGCGCTGGGCGATCTTGCGGCGCATGCCGATCACCGGGATCTGGTGCTCGTCGTTGCGTTCGGCATAAGGGTTGGCGGCGGCCGAGGCTGGGCTGGCGCCTTGCTGAAGGTAAGCTTCGAGGTCTTCATGCAGGATCCGCCCGGCCGGGCCGGAGCCCTGTACCAGGCGCAACTGGATACCCGCATCCAGGGCATGCTTGCGCACGGCGGGGGAGGCCAGCGGGCGCTCATTGGCCTCCCGCGCCACGGGCGCCTGGACGTTGGCCGCGACAGGCGCGGGCTTGCCTGGAGCCGGTTGCGGCTGGCTCTCCACCACCGGCGCGGCTTTTTCCAGCGGTGCGGCCACGGCCGGCGCTTCCCTGGCGTTACCGGCGCCTTCCACTTCAATGCTGATCAAAATACTGCCCACCGCCATGACTTCACCCGGCTCGCCGCCCAGGGAAATCACCTTTCCGTGGACCGGCGAGGGAATGTCCACCATCGCCTTGTCGGTCATCACATCCGCCAGCACCTGGTCTTCGACGACCAGGTCGCCGACCTTCACATGCCACTGCGACAGTTCAACTTCCGCGATGCCTTCGCCAATGTCCGGCATCTTGATAACGTGCGTGCCCATTCAGACCTCCATGACCCGTTTCAACGCCGCGCCCACTCGGGACGGGCCTGGGAAATACGCCCACTCCTGCGCATGCGGGTAGGGCGTGTCCCAGCCGGTGACGCGCTCGATCGGCGCTTCCAGGTGGTGGAAGCAGTGCTCCTGCACCAGCGACACCAGCTCGGCACCAAAACCGCAGGTGCGCGTGGCTTCGTGCACCACCACGCAACGGCCGGTCTTTTTCACCGAGTTGACGATGGTGTCCAGGTCCAGCGGCCACAGGCTGCGCAGGTCGATGACTTCGGCGTCGATGCCGGTTTCTTCGGCGGCGACTTGCGACACATACACCGTGGTGCCGTAGGTCAGCACGGTCACCGCAGACCCCGGACGCACGATGGCGGCCACGTCCAGCGGTACGGTGTAGTAACCGTCCGGCACCTGCGCCTGCGGGTGTTTCGACCACGGGGTTACCGGGCGGTCGTGATGGCCATCGAACGGGCCGTTATACAGGCGCTTGGGTTCAAGGAAGATCACCGGGTCATCGTTTTCGATGGAGGCGATCAGCAGGCCCTTGGCGTCGTAGGGGTTGGACGGCATCACCGTGCGCAGGCCGCAGACCTGGGTGAACACCGCTTCGATACTCTGGCTGTGGGTCTGGCCGCCATAGATGCCGCCGCCGCACGGCATGCGCATGGTCAAGGGCGCGGTGAACTGGCCGGCTGAGCGATAACGCAGGCGCGCGGCCTCGGAAATAATCTGGTCGGTGGCGGGGTAGACATAGTCGGCAAACTGGATTTCCGCGACCGGACGCAGGCCGTAGGCGCCCATGCCCACCGCCACGCCGATGATGCCGCTTTCGGAAATCGGTGCGTCGAATACCCGCGAGCTGCCGTATTTGGTCTGCAAGCCTTCGGTGCAACGGAACACGCCGCCGAAGTAACCGACGTCCTGGCCGAACACCACCACGTTGTCGTCCCGTTCAAGCATCACATCCATGGCCGAGCGCAGGGCCTGGATCATGGTCATGGTGGTGGTGGTCATGGCGGTTTCCAGTTCGATGCTGTTGTTGTGATCGTTCATGTCACACCCCCAACGCTTGACGCTGGCGCTTCAAGTGCTCCGGCATCTCTTTATAGACGTCTTCGAACATGGTCGCGGCGCTTGGAATCTGGCCGCCGGCGAGGGTGCCGTACTGTTCGGCTTCTTTCTGCGCCTTGACCACTTCGGCTTCCAGTTCGGCGCTGACCGCCGCGTGTTCCTCTTCGGACCACTGGCCGATCCTGATCAGGTGCTGCTTGAGACGGGCAATCGGGTCGCCCAATGGGAAATGGCTCCAGTCGTCGGCGGGGCGGTATTTGGACGGATCATCGGAGGTGGAGTGCGGACCGGCGCGGTAGGTGACCCACTCGATCAGCGTCGGCCCCAGGTTGCGGCGGGCACGCTCGGCGGCCCAGGCGGAGGCGGCGTACACGGCGATAAAGTCGTTGCCGTCCACGCGCAGGGAGGCGATACCGCAACCGACGCCGCGTCCGGCGAAAGTCGTGGCTTCACCGCCGGCAATGGCCTGGAAGGTGGAAATGGCCCACTGGTTGTTGACCACGTTGAGGATCACCGGCGCACGGTACACGTGAGCAAAGGTGAGGGCAGTGTGGAAGTCCGATTCTGCGGTGGCGCCGTCGCCGATCCAGGCCGAGGCGATCTTGGTATCGCCCTTGATCGCCGAGGCCATGCCCCAGCCCACGCCCTGTACGAACTGGGTGGCAAGGTTGCCGGAAATCGTGAAGAAACCCGCGTCCTTGACCGAGTACATGATGGGCAACTGGCGGCCCTTGAGCGGGTCGCGCTCGTTGGACAGCAGTTGGCAGATCAGGTCCACCAGCGGCACGTCGCGGGCCATCAGGATGCTTTGCTGGCGGTAGGTGGGGAAGCACATGTCGTCGATGTTCAAGGCCAGGGCCTGGGCGCTGCCGATGGCTTCTTCGCCAAGGCTTTGCATGTAGAACGACATTTTTTTCTGGCGCTGGGCGACCACCATGCGGTTGTCGAAGATGCGCGTCTTGAGCATCGCGCGCATGCCTCTGCGCATGATGTCTGCCGAGACACCCTCGGCCCACGGCCCGAGCGCCTGACCCTGGTCGTCGAGCACGCGGATCAGGCCTTTGGCCAGGTCGGCGGTGTCGGCGGGTTCCACGTCGATGGCGGGTTTGCGTACCAGGCCGGCGTCGGTCAGGCGCAGGTAGGTGAAGTCGGTCTTGCAGCCTGGACGGCCCGAGGGTTCGGGAACGTGCAGGCGCAGCGGTGCATACGGCTGGTTCATGGCTTTCTACGCTCGATCTTGTGAATTTCTTGTAGTGGGCGCGCTAGCTGACAGTCAGTCTTCGGGTAGAAGAAATCTTGTCCTACAACAATCATAGGCGTGGCGTAGAAGAATATTTATCTGTGTTTCGTTGCGCTCAGGATCATTTGCGGATAAAAAATCTGCATAAACATAATAAACAGGTGACTTTGTCTCATGCGCAAACTGGACCGTACCGATATCGGCATTCTCAATGCCCTGCAGGAGAATGCCCGCATCACCAACGCCGACCTGGCCCGCTCGGTCAACCTGTCGCCCACGCCGTGCTTCAACCGGGTCAAGGCGATGGAAGAACACGGCCTGATTCGCGAGCAGGTCACGTTGCTGGACGCCGATCTGCTGGGGCTGCATGTCAACGTGTTCATCCATGTGAGCCTGGAAAAGCAGAATGAACTGGCGTTGCAGCAATTCGAAGGTGCGATCTCGGACCGGCCGGAAGTGATGGAGTGTTACCTGATGGCTGGCGACCCGGATTACCTGATCCGGGTGCTGGTGCCGACGATCCAGTCGCTGGAGCGTTTCATGATGGATTTTCTGACCAAGGTGCCGGGGGTGGCGAATATCCGCTCCAGTTTTGCCTTGAAGCAAGTTCGCTATAAAACCGCGCTGCCATTGCCGGCCAACGGCATCAGCCTCGGTTCCTGATTCAACGGTGGACAAAATGTGGGAGGGGGCAAGCCCCCTCCCACATGTTTAAATGCATTTCAAAGTTGGTTGAGCGGGATCTTGAGGTAGGTGACGCCATTGTCTTCCGCTGGCGGCATATGCCCCGCCCGCACATTCACCTGGATCGCCGGCAACAATAGCGTCGGCATCCCCAGCCCGGCATCGCGGGTGGTGCGCATCGCGACAAACGCCGCCTCATCCACCCCGTCATGCACATGGATATTCTGCGCGCGCTGTTCAGCCACCGTGGTCTGGCATTTCGCCTCGCGGCCCTCGGGTGGATAGTCATGACACACGTACAGCTGGGTCTCGGGCGGGAACGCCAGCAGCTTGCGCATCGACGCGTACAACTGCCGCGCATCGCCGCCGGGGAAGTCGCAGCGGGCGGTGCCGACGTCGGGCATGAACAGGGTATCGCCCACCAGGATCAGGCGGCCATCGATCAGGTAGGCCATGTCCGCCGGGGTGTGCCCGGGCACATGCAGCGCCTGGGCCTGCAAGCCACCGATATGAAAGATTTCATCCGGCGCGAACAGGTGATCGAACTGTGAGCCATCCACCCGAAACGCCGGCTCCAGATTGAACAGCTGCTTGAATACGCCCTGCACCTTGCTGATGGACTGGCCAATCGCAATCTTGCCGCCCAGGGTGCGGCGCAGGTACGGCGCGGCGGACAGGTGATCGGCGTGGGCGTGGGTTTCCAGCAGCCACTGCACGTGCAGGCCATGCTCGCGCACGAAGGCAATCACCTTGTCGGCCTGCGCGGTATCGGTGCGCCCGGAGGCCGGGTCGTAGTTGAGCACCGAATCGACGATGGCGCACGGGCCGCCGTCGGCTTCATAGACCACATAGGTGTAGGTCGACGATGCCTCGTCCAGAAAGGCTTGAATCAACGCTGGCATGGCGGCTATCCCCGATGAAGAAAAAAGTGGTTACAATCAGTTTACGTTTAAACATAATGTTTTGAGCTTAAGTGAGTTAAAGGAGCCGAGGCAAATGGAATCTACATTGAGTGAGGGCGAGGTCGCCCAGTTGCGTGCATCGGCGTCCAAGGCCTGTTCCTTGCTCAAGGCCCTGGCCAATGAAGATCGCTTGTTGATCCTTTGCCAGTTGACCCTGGGCGAGCGCAACGTCGGCGAGCTGGAAGCCCAGACTGGCGTGCGCCAGCCCACGTTGTCACAACAGTTGGGCATCCTGCGGGACGAAGGGTTGGTCGCCACCCGTCGGGAAGGTAAATACATCTTCTACGGGCTGGCCAGCCATGAAGTGATTCAAGTGATGAAGACCCTGTCCGGCCTGTACTGCGGCGCGGTCATAAAAAGCTGGGCGTGACGCCATCCGGCAGCGACCCTTGTGTGCATTGACTCCAAAAAGGCAGTAGACAATGACCGAACAACACTGGGGACCCACCATCAGTGGCGATATCGTCGTCATCGGCGGCGGCTCGGCAGGCATCGGCCTGCTGGCCAGCCTGCTCAAGCGCGACCCGCAACTGAACCTCATCCTGATCGAACCCAACGACTTCCATTGCTATCAACCCGCCTGGACCCTGGTGGGCGGCGGCGCCTATGACCTGCAAAAGACCCGGCGCCCGCTGGCCGACGTACTGCCCAATGGTGTCACCTGGGTCCAGGCCGCCGTCAGCGAGTTATTGCCTGACGAGCAAACCCTTGTGCTCGACAGCGGCCAGCGCGTCACTTGGAAAAACCTGATTGTGTGCCCCGGCCTGCGCCTGGCGTGGGAAAAGATCGAGGGCCTGCAGGAGACCCTCGGTCGCCACGGCGTCACCTCCAACTATAGCTACGAACACGCGGCCTATACCTGGCAACTGGTGCAGCACCTCAAGGGTGGCAAGGCGCTCTTCACCCAGCCGGCCATGCCGATCAAATGCGCCGGTGCGCCGCAGAAGGCCATGTACCTGTCCTGCGATCACTGGCTCAAGCAGGGCAGCCTGAAAAACATCGAGGTTGAATTCAACCTGGCCGGTGCCGCGCTGTTTGGTGTGCCAACGTTTGTGCCGCCGTTGATGAAGTACGTCGAGAAATACAACGCGCGCCTGGCGTTCAATGCCAACCTGATCAAGGTCGATGGCCCGGCAGGCAAGGCCTGGTTTGAAGTCAAGGACGCCGAAGGCAACGTCAGCGTCGTCGAAAAAGTGTTTGACCTGCTGCATGTGGTCCCGCCGCAAGTCGCCCCGGATTTTATCCGGCATAGCCCGCTGGCCGACACCGCCGGCTGGTGCGAAGTGCACCCCCACAGCCTGCAGCACCTGCGCTATCCGAACATCTTCGGCCTGGGAGACGTGTGCGGCACCGCCAACGCCAAGACCGCGGCGGCGGTGCGCAAGCAGATCGTGGTGGTCGCTGAAAACCTGCTGGCCCTGCGCAAACAGGCACCGCTGCCGCTCAAGTACGACGGCTATGGCTCCTGCCCGCTGACGGTGGAGAAGGGCAAGGTAGTGCTGGCGGAGTTCGGTTACGGCGGCAAGCTGCTGCCGACCTTTCCCCTGGACCCCACCCAGGCGCGTCGCTCGATGTGGTTCCTCAAGGCCACATTGCTGCCGTGGTTCTACTGGAACGGCATGCTCAAGGGCCGCGAGTGGCTGACCCGCCTGAGCAAGGTGGACTGAATGCTGCTGGCCAGTGTATTGGGTGTATTGATGGGCCTGGTCATGGGCCTGACCGGCGCGGGCGGCGGCATTCTCGGAGTGCCGGCGCTGGTGTTGGGCCTGGGGTTGACGATGACTCAGGCCGCGCCGGTGTCATTGCTCGCGGTGGGCGCAGCCGCGGCGGTAGGCGCGATCGACGGCCTGCGCCATGGTTTGGTGCGTTACCGCGCGGCGTTATTGATCGCGTTGCTGGGCGCGCTGTTTTCGCCGTTGGGGGTGTTCGTCGCCCATCAACTGTCGGAGCCGGTGCTGATGGGCCTGTTCAGTGCATTGATGGTGCTGGTGGCCTGGCGCATGTTGCAGCGCGAAAAGGTCCAGGCTGGGCCGAGTGACCATGGCGCCGCCTCCTGGGGCCAGAAAAACTGCATGCTCAACCAGCAGACCGGGCGCCTGGCCTGGACCGCCAAATGCACTGTGACCCTGGCTGCATTGGGCGCGGTGACGGGCGCGGTCTCGGGGTTGCTCGGCGTGGGCGGCGGTTTTCTGATTGTGCCGGCGTTCAAGCAACTCACCGATGTGCAGATGCGCGGGATCGTCGCGACCTCGTTGATGGTGGTCAGCCTGCTGTCGCTGATCGGCGTGGCGGGGGCCTTTCACGCCGGCGTGAGCATCGAGCCGGTGGGCTGGGCGTTCATTGGCGCGAGTATCGTCGGGATGCTAGCGGGACGGCGTCTGTGTTCGGTGATTCCCGCCCGCAGCTTGCAGGTGGGGTTTGCCAGCCTGTGTGTAGTAGTGGCGATTGGAATGTTGTTCAACGCGTTGATCTGACTCTGTGCCGGCGACTCGTAAGATCGCCGTGCATTGCGGCAGTCACAAAATCTAGTAGGTGGGCAGGAACCTGCTGATTGGGTTTTAACACCCAGTGAGCACGGCAAACGCCAGGATGATTTTTTGACTACGGATAGACATCGCTCATGACCTCCATTCCCCCTGCACAGCGCTTTTCCTCACCGCCGGTACTGGCGCCCGGCAATCAGTCAGCGCCGGTCAACGAAGAACTCGATAGGTTGGCCACCCCCGTTAGCCCAGGCCCTGCGCTGGGTAATCTGGGCGGGGCGCTGTCCTGGCCGATACCCTTGAGCGCAGACGAACAACGGCGCTTGCGTCTTATCACGATGAATCACGAACACCCTCTGGGCGACCAGCCTTTGGTGATGCAAACCAAGGGCGGTGTGCTGGAGTTCTTGCGGTATCGTCAGCCATTGCCAGCGTCCGCGCAGAACGACCCTGCCAAAATAATCGAGGCGCTAGTGCGCTCCCCCCAGGGGCAACGGATGGGCAAGGCGCTGCAGCAAAGAATGCAAGGCATCGACAACGAGAGTAGCGCAACGGACTACTTGTTGGCGGGGATCGCACTGCAGATGGATCCTGAGTCGATTACCGCCCCTGATCGCAACAAAATAGCCGGCTTCGATCTGGCCAGTGACAAACATTGGGGCCGCCACCCCTCTGCAGTTGGGGATGCCCTGGCCGAACACTTGAGCAGCTCAGGCAGAACCAGCGCTGCGCTTGCAAAGGTGGGGGCATACCTGTTGCTGGCCCGCTCGGCCCCGCAGTTTCTGATTAAAGACATTCCCCCAAGTGTGAAGATCGGCAGCCAGGCATGGGCCAGCCTGACGATTGCAGCCATGACGATCGAGGCGCAGACACCGGGCAAAGTCCTCGGCATGACGTTTGCCCAGGTCATGCGCGAGGCCGAAAAGGCGTGGCTGGTTGACCCTGCGATCACCCACACAGCACAAATGGCTGCTTTGCTGGACTGGGCAATCGCCAATGGAGTGCTCACAAAAAGAAGCAATGACAACTACCTCCCCGCACACCTCGAATCGGCAAGAACCGCCTTCAACGCGCAACTTGACACCCGGCTATCTGCCTCTCAGGCACTGGACAAAGCATTACCCACACGAAAAGAGATCGCACTGACCAAACTCAAGGAACGGTTTGGCGACCTGGGCGCGTTTTTCGAAGAAAAAGTATTCGCTGTTGATCAGCGTTACGTGGTGATTGAAGGGGGAGGGATTTCGCTACTGGATGTCGCCATGAACGACTGGCTCGAACCCAGACCCTTCAAGGCGCATGAGCCCAGCAGCTCGCTTGAGTCGGGTGACCTGCGCAGGGTGCTGACGATGTTGAACGCCAACCCGCAGTTTGGCGTGCCGGCTGAATTCGACAGGCAGTTCAACCGCGCAATCGAGGAAAAAAAGGCCGCCGTCAATACAACGGTCAGGCACATGATTTCGCAACTGCCATTGGCGGATCGAAAGAACTTCGAATTGGGGACAATCAGCTTTTTCCAGGAAGGCTCGTATGTCATGGATGGTCATTTCAATAATACATACGCTCAAAATAAACCGGGGCTGCTGGTCAAAACCGAGCTGCAGGGCACGTCCCAAGCCTATGTAATCGATTTCAATAAAGGCACGATTGAAAAGGCGTCCCTGTCCAAAGCGGTGGTCAAGGAGGTCAGGGACGGCAAAAACGTTTCTACAACCAAAGCGCTCACGCCCCGTTATTCAGCAGATGATCTGGGTCGTGAGCGCCCTTCGAATAATTCACTATTGAATAGTTTCACCAGCCATCGGTCCGAAGCGATTGCCAGGGCGTTTGTCCAGCACTTGGCACTCGACGATCCGGCTATCAAAGAACAAGCCCGCGGACAGACAAGCTTGGACAAGGCGAACGCACAGTTGAGCGAGTTTTTGCTGAACCTGATCCCCTTCAGGTCCGCCATTGTCAATTTTCAGAACGGCCAGTCCGGCGCGGGCACATTCGATCTCTTGCTGGATGTATTCGGGTTTCTTACCGCTGGCACTGCCACCGCAGGAAAACTACTCAAGATCGGCCGGACTGCGCTGTCCACCGGCGTCAAGGCGTTGTGGGCGGCCAAGGTCATCGGCGTGGCAACCATTGACGTGCTCAACCCCCTGGGGGGCTTGAGTGATCTGCCCAAGCTTGTGGGCAATGGCGGTCTTTATCTGCTGTCCAAAGGCGCCAAAGCTGTCAACCGGTTCAGGGGCGCCAGTGCCAGTTACGATGTGTTGAAGGCAGTGAGTAAACAGTACGACGCCGCAGCAACGGGCATCGTGAAGGGGGTCGACCAGACGGTGGAAGGGGCTGCAGTGCTCAAGAGCGGCCATTGGTATGCTTTTGATGGCGACACGATGCGGCCTTATGGCAGCCCGCTCGATGGTTTTGCGCCCACGACGCAGGCGGTCGCCGGCAAGGTGGGCGTTGCGCACGTCGATGAAGCGGACGCGCTGAGCCATGAGCTGTTCGGTCACTACAAGATGCCAGCCTCCACCATCGCCGGGCTCTCACGCAACAATCAGGGCGTGTATGTGGCAACCGATGGGCATCTTTCGCATATACGCCACACCGACAGCAACGGTGAAACAGCGGTGTACGAGGTCCGGCAGGTCACTCGCACGGAAGAGGGCGTTGTGCAGGCACGGGTTTATCACAACAACCGGCAAACCGAGTTGGTGGTCCAGCACATACAGGGGGATCAATGGCAACGCCTGGGGGCAGCCGGTGGAGGGAGGCAGATTAGCGCTGAACATTTGCGGGCGTGGGAAGCATTGTCCCGCCAGGAACAAATAAGACTTACCCCCAGGGGCTTTGCCCGACAGCATCAACTGCCCTGGAGGGCGTTTGAGTACTGCGTGAAAGATGTTGACGGTCGACTCAGCGAAACCGGCTTGATCATACGTAACCGGCCCGCTGACACACCCTTCAATAAGGTGACCCAAGTGCATCTGCATAGCTGGCGAGGCATGACACAGCAGGAGCGTAGCGCGATGACCTTGGAGGGGTTTGCCGGTCATCATCACCTTAATAGCCATACGCTGAAAAATTACGTGCGGGCCGATGGCGGCCTGGGGCCACAGGGCAGGGAACTGTTGGGTAGGGTTGCTGCAGGTACGGCCTACGAGGTGATTACCGATGAGCATTTACAGCAGTGGCGCACGCTCTTCGCGCAACCGAACAACTCAGTGACACAAGAGCAGTTCATCAGCCAACACAGGCTCAGTCCAGCCAGTTGGAGTCGCTTCGTTAAAAAGGATGGTTCCTTGAAAGGCGCGGCCGTGGAACGTCTCAATCCAGTGGAGCAAAACGCTGCGCTTGCCCCCACGTTCCAGACGCAGCCACGCAAGCAGCTAATCACTGCCGAACATCTACGCGAGTGGGAAGCGTTGTCGCCCGCCCAACAGCAAAGCATTACCCGTGAGCACTTTGCCCAACAGAGGAACCTGCCGCCGAAAACCTTTGCCTACTACGTGCAAGCCGACGGCCAGTTGAGCGATACCGGCAAGATCGTGCGCGACCGCGCGGTCAACACACCTTTCAAGACGCTGACTGAAACACATATTCGTGATTGGCAAAGCAAGACACAGCAGGCGCGTGACGCCATGACCATGAACGGGTTTGCCGGTCATTATCACCTCAATCCGAGTACCTTCAAAAATTGTGCACGGCAGGATGGCGGCCTGGGGCCGCCCGGTGAAGCGTTGTTGAACAGGGCAGCTGGTCGCACCTATACCGCGCTGACCGATGACTATTTACGCCAGTGGCGCGAGCTGTTGGCTCAACCGAACAATTCAGTCACACAGTCGCAGTTCTTGAGCCAACATGGGCTCAACCCAAACACTTGGAGCCAGCACGTTAAAGTCGACGGTTCGTTAAAGGAGGCGACCGTGCAACGCCTCAATCGGGCAGGGCAAACCACCGAGCACCCCCCCGCGTCCGAGCAACCTGCTGCGGGTACGACACGCAAACGGCCTGCGCAAGACCCTCTGGATCCGCCGCCGCCGAAATCTTCGGACCTGGACAAGCCCACCGACACGCCACAGAGCGAACACACCTCTGGCTCATCGTCGGACGTCGTCGTTATAAAAGTTGAACCCAATGTTACTGCCCCACTGCCTCGTCATCAGATCGACAATACGCTGCCGATTCTGCAGGACCCGGTGAACCCCAGGCTCAGCTTGACCCAAACACTTGAGGGCCCTGTCGATGACATCCGTATTGCCCATTGGAATGGCGTGCTGGACGGGCTTGATAGCCCGACAAAGGCACGCGTTTCAGCGCAAATCAAGGCGTCGATCAAGAACTGGCTGAGCACCGAAGGTCAACACCAGTCTCGGTTTGAGGAGGCTATGGAGGTGGTCACAGTGCTCGACGATGGCGGGCCGGCTCGCGGCGCTTCGGTGTGGGCGCGGCGTGACATTCCCCAGTTCGAAGTGCTTGGCCCGTATGCGGGCAAATACCATGCGGACGAGGCGTCGCTGTTCCAGGAGCAACGCAAGCAAGGCTCGCGAGCTGTGCTGACCTACCTGTTCGGTACACGTTCGGGAACGCGCACGGTCAGTGGGCTGCACACGGGTAACACCCTGAGCCTGATCAATACCTCGCAACTGCGTAACGGGCCGGTGTGGCAGTCCAACAATGTGGTGTCCATCGCAGTCGGGAAAAACCTGACGTTCTATGTGGCGCTCAAAGACATCAAGAAAGGTGATGAATTGCTGCTGGACTATGGCCCGTTCTATGAACCGGTGCCTGATATCGCGATCAAGCCGGATCCTGATAGCTGAGTTCAAGTGCTCGGTGCCCGTCTGAGGAGCAATTGCGCCCTTGGCATGGCAAGATAAACGCTGCTCAGGTTCACTGCGCCCTGAGTAGCGGCTTCACCGGCCTTGCACGTCGGTTCATCAAGGTCACCGAATGGATAAATACACCCCCCACACCTGGCAACCCCACGAGCGGCCGAGCCTGCCCGGTTCACCGTCGACGCCGTTGCACCCCACCCACAAACGCTGGCTGTTTGCGCTGGTGGGTGTGCTGGTGGCAATCACCGGTGGCTTGGGCAACGCCCTGGTCATCGCCAACCTGCAATACCTGCAAGGCGCCCTGGGCGCGACCACGGCGGAAATGGCCTGGCTGCCCGCCGCCTATGTGATGACCAACGTGTGCATGAACCTGCTGCTGGTGAAATTCCGTCAGCAGTTCGGCTTGCGGGCGTTTACCGAAGTGTTCCTGGTGCTGTATGCGCTGGTGACTTTCGGCCACTTGTTCGTCAACGACCTCAACTCGGCCATCGCCGTGCGGGCGGCCCACGGCATGGTGGGGGCGGCGCTGAGTTCGTTGGGCTTGTACTACATGATCCAGGCGTTCCCGGCCAAGTGGCGTCTCAAAGCCCTGGTGCTGGGGCTGGGCACCGCGCAGCTGGCGTTGCCCCTGGCGCGGCTGTTCTCCGAGGATTTGCTGCAAATCGCCGAGTGGCGTGGCTTGTACCTGTTCGAGCTGGGCCTGGCGCTGATCTGCCTGGGCTGTGTGTTTCTGCTGAAATTGCCGCCCGGCGACCGGTTCAAGACCTTCGAAAAACTCGACTTCCTCACCTTCGCGATCCTGGCCACCGGCGTCGCCCTGCTCTGCGCGGTGTTGTCCCTGGGCCGCATCGACTGGTGGCTGGAAGCGCCCTGGATCGGCATCGCCTCGGCCTGTTCGCTGGTGCTGATCATGGCCGGGTTGACCATCGAGCATAACCGCGCCAACCCGCTGCTGATGACGCGCTGGCTGGGCAGCGGCACCATGATTCGCCTGGCCTTGGCGGTGATCCTGATTCGGATGGTGCTGTCTGAACAATCCACGGGCGCAGTGGGTTTCATGCAGATGCTGAACATGAGTTACCAGCAGATGCACACCTTGTACGTGGTGATGCTGGCCGGAGCGATTGCCGGGCTGGTGGTCAGCGCCTTGACGATCAACCCGGCGCATCTGTTGATGCCGCTGATCATTTCCCTGGCGCTGATGGCGACCGGGTCGGTGATGGACAGTTTTTCCAGCAACCTGACGCGGCCGCAGAACCTGTATATCAGCCAGTTCCTGCTAGGCTTCGGCGGGACCTTCTTTCTCGGGCCGACCATGGTGCTGGGCACCAAGAACGTATTGACCAACCCGCGCAACCTGGTGAGTTTTTCGGTGATGTTCGGGATTTGCCAGAACCTCGGCGGCCTGATCGGGGCGGCATTGCTCGGCACTTTCCAGATCGTGCGCGAGAAGTACCACTCGAGCATGATCGTCGAGCACCTGACCTTGCTCGACCCGCGTGTGGCGGCGCGGGTACAGAGTGGCGGTTCGGCCTATGGCGGTATCGTCGCCGACCCGGAACTGCGCAACCTTATGGGCATTCGCAGCCTGGCCACGGCGGCCACCCGTGAGGCGAACGTCATGGCGTACAACGATGTCTTCATGCTGATTGCGATTATCGCGATCCTGACCATGATCTGGATCTTTATCCGTAGCCTGTGGCTGATGAGCACCACCAAAGCAGCAACCCCTCCCGTTCAACCTGTCGGCGCCTCTTCATGACCGAACCCACGACCACGACCACCAACGCCATCGCTTCCACGCCCGAGGGCGCCACGCCACCGGGCGCCGCCGTGACCGAACCGCGTTCATTGCGGGTACGCATCCTTTCGTCCCTGGGCTTTGCCGCCGTTGCCATCGTCGGCGTGCTGATCGTGCTGTATGCGTGGCAACTGCCGCCGTTCAGCAGCGCCGTGGAAACCACCGAAAACGCCTTGGTGCGTGGGCAGGTGACGATCATCGGCCCGCAGCTCAGCGGCTACGTATTCGAAGTGGCGGTGCAGGATTTCCAGTATGTGAAAGCCGGTGACCTGCTGGTGCGCCTCGATGATCGCATCTACAAGCAGCGCCTGGACCAGGCCCTGGCGCAACTGGCGGTGCAGAAGGCTTCGCTGGCCAATGTGGTGCAGCAACGCAACAGCGCCGAAGCGACCATCAAGCTGCGCCAGGCCGCCTTGGTCGACAGCCAGGCGCAGGCGCGCAAAAGCACCGCCGACCTGCGCCGCAATGAAGAATTGATCAGCGACGGCTCGGTGTCCAAGCGGGAGCTGGACGTGACCCGCGCCGCCAATGCCCAGACGGTGGCAGCCGTGGCCCAGGCCCAGGCCAGCCTGGAAATCGCGCGGCAGGACCTGCAAACGGTGATCGTCAATCGCGGCTCCCTGGAGGCGGCGGTGGCCAGTGCGGAGGCGGCGGTGGAATTGGCGCGGATCGACCTGTCCAACACCCGCATTACCGCACCCCGGGATGGCCAGTTGGGGCAGATTGGCGTGCGCCTGGGGGCCTACGTCAACTCCGGCGCGCAGTTGATGGCGCTGGTGCCCAAGCAGTTGTGGGTGATTGCCAATATGAAAGAAACCCAGATGGACAATGTGCAGGTCGGCCAGCCGGTGACCTTCACCGTGGATGCGCTGAACCACCGCAGGTTTCACGGCACGGTGCAGCATATTTCCCCGGCGACCGGCTCGGAGTTCAGCCTGTTGCAGGCGGACAACGCCACCGGCAACTTCGTCAAGATCGCCCAGCGCGTGCCGGTGCGAATCACCGTGGACCCTGACCAGGCCGAGAGTGAACGGTTGCGGCCGGGGTTGTCGGTGGTGGTGAGTATTGATACCGCCGGGCGCCTTAAAAACTCACCCCCCTGACCCTGACACAACAGGGAGCAAACTGTGGGAGGGGGCTTGCCCCCGATGGCAATGGATCAGTCATATTTGCAGTGACTGTCACACCGCCATCGGGGGCAAGCCCCCTCCCACATGTGGAGTGTATTTCAGGTTGAAACTGAGTTGGGTTGACTGGCCTTGCTCCAGCAGTTTGAGGCCAGGCCTGCCCGGCAGGTGATGGGCATTTACCGGATGACTTACCGGCTCGATGCAGAAAAACCCCAACCCCGGCGGGCAATACAGCAGGAAGTAATCGGCGCCGGTGGCCTGGCATTCAAGGGTATGACCAAGCTCTGGTTGCTCGATCAGGCAGTGCCCATCCCAGCCACAAAAGCCATTGTCCACCAGGCTTTGCGGCAGCGTTCCGGTTTGCCTGAAATCCCAATCCTCCGGTACCGCCGCCAATTGCGTCGGCAGTTTGGCCGCATCGCTCAACCACACCTGCGATGCCTTGGCCTGCAACCGCGTACCCTGACGTCGTGGAAAATACGGGTGCAATCCCAGCCCATGCCATGCTGCGTTTTTGCCCAGATGAGTCACGCGTAATTCAATCGTCAGCACACCGTCGCGCAACCGAAACCGTTGCTCGGCGCGGTACGCGAACGGTGCATCGCAGAGTACCTGCAACACCACTTCATCTGCGGTCTGGCGGCTCACCTGCCACGCCTGTTGCCAGGCCGAGCCGTGAATCGGCAGCGGGTCAGTGTGGCTGTTGGGCTTGAGGGCCAGCCAGCCGTCGGGGTTATCGAAGCCGCCGTGGGCGATTCGGTTGGACCAGGGTGCCAACGGGTAGCAGCCCAGCTTGCCCGGCAGCCCGGTATTGATCGCCTGCTCATCGCTGTGGCGCAACAGCGGTTGGCCGGTGGCGCGTACCGTCCAGTTCACGAGACTGCCGCCGATGGCGGGCGCGAGTACCAGATGGGTGAATGGATCCCTAAGCTCAACGAAGTTCAAAGACACGATCGACCTGCCGCATGGAAATAGTAAAAACAGCGCTGCCCGACAGGTGGGAGGGGGCTTGCCCCCGATTGCGGTGTTTCAGTCAAAGATGCTCAGACTGACCCACTGCTATCGGGGGCAAGCCCCCTCCCACATTCAAGCACCTGTGTTCTTGAGATTGGTGTTACAGCACCACGCTGGGCAACCACAGCGACAGTGCCGGAATGTAAGTCACCGCCATCAGCACCAGGAACAGCACCGCATAAAACGGCAGCAGCGCCTTCACGGTCTTCTCGATGCTGACCTTGCCCACCGCCGCGCCCACGAACAGCACCGCGCCCACCGGCGGGGTGATCAGGCCAATCCCGAGGTTGACCAGCATGATCATGCCGAAGTGCACCGGGTCGACGCCGATGCCGAGCACCACCGGCAGCAGGATCGGCGTGAGAATCAGGATCAGCGGCGCCATGTCCATCACCGTGCCAAGCAACAGCAGCATGGCGTTGATGCACATCAGGATCACGTAGCGGTTGTCCGACAGGGTCAAAAACAGCGTGGTGATCTTCGCCGGGATCTGCATCAGGGTCATGATGTAGCCGAAGCTGGCGGCGAAGGCGATCAGGATCATCACGATGGAAATGGTGCGCACCGTGCGGTGCATCAGCTTGGGCAGCTCGCGCCATTTGTAGTCGCGGTAGATGAACATGGTCACGAAGAACGCCCACAGCACCGCAATCGCGGCCGACTCGGTGGCGGTGAAGATACCCGACAGGATGCCGCCGAGGATGATCACCATGGCCATCAGGCCCCAGAGCGCGTCTGCGGCGATCTTCAGCGCCTGCCTCAAGGGGATGACTTCGCCTTTGGGATAGTCGCGCTTTTTCGCGAAGATCAGGCACAGCACCATCAGGCACGCGCTCATCAACAAGCCCGGCACCACGCCGGCCATGAACAGCGAAGCGATGGACACCGTGCCGCCCGCCGCCAGGGAGTAGAGCACCGAGTTATGGCTGGGCGGCGTCAACAGCGCCTGCACCGAACCGCTGACCGTCACGGCTGTTGCAAACTCCCTGGGGTAGCCGCGGCGTTCCATCTCCGGAATCAGCACCGAACCCACCGACGCGGTATCGGCCACCGACGAGCCGGAGATCGCGCCGAAAAAGGTCGAGGCCATGATGTTGACCAGGGACAGACCGCCGCGCACAAAACCCACCAGCACCCCGGCAAACGCCACCAGCCGCCGCGACATGCCGCCCTCGGCCATGATCGCGCCGGCCAGCACGAAGAACGGGATCGCCATCAGCGAAAACTTGTTCACGCCGCCCGCCACCTGGATCATCAGGGCCTGGAACGGGATGTCGATCCACCAGGCGCCGATCAACGCCGACAAGCCCAGGGCGTAGGCCACCGGCATGCCGATCAGGATCAAGGCGATAAAACTGCCCAACAGAATCAATGCGTCCATATCAGGCGGCCCCTTCGCTTTCTTCTACCAGGTCCAAGCGCACCACGCGCCGCTTGCTCTGGTCGCCCAGCAGCAGTTTCTCCATCACGAAGATCAGGGTCAGCAAGCCGCCAATCGGGATCGGCATATAGGTGATGCCGACGCGCAGGGTGGGGATGGCGCTCATGAACTGGTTCCAGGTGGACAGGCACAGCTTGGTGCCCCAGATCGTCATGAACAGACAGATGCTGCCCATCAACAATTGCGAAACAATACTGACGACGCGGCGTTGGGTGGCAGGCAGGCGGTCGGTGACCATGGCCACCGACATATGTGCACCGGCGCGGTAGCTGGCGGCGGCGCCGACGAAGGTGAACACCAGCATCAGCAGGATGGCGGTGGGCTCCGGCCAGCTTGAGCCGGTGCCGAGGATGTAGCGGGCGAAAATGCCCCAGGGAATGATCAGTGCGACCCCGAGTACCGAGAGACCGGCGACCCAGATGCAGGTCATGTAAATGCGGTCATTGATGCGCAGCAGTAGATTCTTCATGGCGTTCACCGTAACCGGGCGCGGCTCGCTGAAGCAGCGGACCGCGCCGGGCTTTGTTTGGGAGGAGGGCGTTACTGAACGGCGTCGATACGCTTGATGATGTCGGCGTAAGGCGCGCCGTACTTGGCGCGAACCTGCGCGGTGGCGTCATAGAAGGGTTTTTTGTCGACAGTGATGAACTCGACCCCGGCCTTCTTGAGTTTCTCTTCACTGCTGGCGGACTTGGCGTCCCACAACACGCGCTCGTCGGCCTGGGCGGCCTTGGCGGCCTTTTTGACCATGTCCTGTTGCGCGGGGGTGAGCTTGTTCCAGGTGATTTTCGACATCACGATGGGTTCGGGCAGGATCAGGTGCTCGGTGAGGGTGTAGTACTTGGCGTTCTGGTAGTGGTTGTGCTCGAGCAGCGTCGGCGGGTTGTTTTCCGCGCCGTCGATCACACCGGTCTGCAAGGCGCTGAAAATCTCGCCGGTGTCCATGGCGATGCCGTTGGCGCCCATCGCGTTGAACGCATCGATGAACAGCGGGTTGCCCTGTACGCGAATCTTCATGCCCTTGAGGTCTTCGATCTTGCGCACCGGTTTCTTGGTGTAGAGGTTGCGCGTGCCGCCGTCCATCCAGGCCAGGGCCACCAGGCCGAACTCGGAATTGGTGATCTTGGCAAGGATCTCGTCGCCAATCTCGCCGTCGATGACTTTGCGCATGTGCGCCTGGTCACGGAACACGAAGGGCAGGTTGAACACGTTGACGTCGGGCACCACCGGGCCGACGATGCCGAGGCTGACGCGGGTCATCTGCACGGCGCCGACCTGGGCCTGTTCGACCACTTCCTTTTCAGAGCCCAGCACGCCGCCCGGGAAGTACTTGAAGGTCAGTTCGCCGTTACTTTCTTTGGTCAGGGCTTTGCCCATGTTTTCTTCGGCGACGACCGTGGGGTAGCCGGCGGGGTGGATGTCGGCAAATTTGATTTCCAGCGCGTGGGCGGCGCTGCTGAGGGCGACGAGTGTGGCGGCGAGCAAGGTGCGTTTGAAGTCCATGGGAAGTCATTCCTGTCTTGTTATTGTTGTATTCAAGGCACAGCGATGCAGCTAGAGGATAAAGCGCGGTTCGGGCAGTCCCTGGACGCCGGGGTTGAGGGCGAACACGCCGCCGGACAGTGACTGCTCACTCGGGTCGTCACGGATCGAGGTGACGTACAGGGTGTCCAGGCGACTGCCGCCGAAGGCGCACATGGTGGGTTTTTTTACCGGTACGTGATGCGACTGGTCGAGGCGACCGTCCGGGGTGAAGCGGTGCACCAAACCGGCATCGTTGGCGCAAATCCAGTAGCAGCCGTCCGCGTCCACCGCTGCACCGTCGGGCCGACCGAGGTGTCGATGCATGTCGACAAATACGCGGCGGTTGGACGGCGTGCCGGTGTCAATGTCGTAGTCGAAGGCCCAGATCTGCTGCACCAGGGGGTGTGAGTCCGAGGCGTACATCGTGCGACCATCGGGGCTGAAGGCCAGGCCGTTGAGGGTGATGAAGCCGCCCAATTGTGCATGGGGCGCGTTGCCTGAGGCGTAGCGATAAAGGGTGCCCTCGGCGGCGTTCAACCCCATGTCCATCACCATGCTGCCGGCCCAGAAGCGACCCTGGCGATCACAGCGGCCGTCGTTGAGGCGCATGCCCGCGCGTGGGTGCTCGACCTCGGCCAGGCATAGGGTGTCGAGGCTGCCATCGCTGTGCGGGGTCAGCTGGAAAAATCCGCACTCCATGCCGGCGACCCAGTTGCCTGAATCAGTACGGGCAATACAGGCGAGCATCTGCGGGGCTTGCCACGTTGCAACCTGGCCCGTGGCGGCGTTCCAGCGCTGCAGCCGACCGTTGGGGATATCCACCCAGTACAGAGCATTTTCCTCGGGTACCCACACCGGGCATTCGCCCACGGCGTTGCGGGCGTCGACAATCAATTCTGCACTCATAGCCACTCATTCCCTTGGGTTGCCGTGAACTCAGTCACCAAACGGGCCTGCCGCGCAGAACGCGCCGCCCTGATAGATTCTGGCCGGGTCATTGTCAGCCACCGGCGGCTGGGCCTCGACCTGGGCGCGGAACACTTCGGAGCTGTCCTTGGGGGCGAAGCCCAGGTGCGCGGCGTAGCGGTTGTCCCACCAGGTGTCGAGGTTGTCCGACATGCCGTAGACCACGGTGTGCCCGACATTTGGCGTGTACAGCGCGCGTTCGAGCAGTTGGGTCAGGTCGTCGAAGCTCAACCAGGTGTGCATCATCCGGCGGTTCTGCGGCTGCGGGAACGACGAGCCGATACGAATGCTCACGGTCTGGATGCCGTAGCGATCAAAGTAGAAACTCGCCATGTCTTCGCCGTAGGACTTGGACAGGCCGTAGTAACTGTCCGGGCGGCGCGGTGAATGGGCATCGAGTTGTTCGCCCTGCTTGTAGAAGCCGATCACATGGTTGGAGCTGGCGAAGATCACACGCTTGACCCCATGACGCCGCGCGGCTTCGTAGATGTGGAAGACGCCACTGATATTGGCGCCGAGCACCTCTTCAAAGGGACGCTCCACCGACACGCCGCCAAAATGCAGGATCGCGTCGACGCCTTCCACCAGATGGTGCACCGCTTGTTTGTCGGAAAGATCGCAGGGTTGTACTTCTTCATGGGCGGCGGCGGGGGCCATGTCGGCGATGTCTGACAGGCGCAGCACGTTGGCGTAGGGGCGCATGCGTTCGCGCAAGACTTTACCCAGGCCACCGGCGGCGCCAGTGAGCAGGATGCGGTTGAAGGGAGCAGGGCTGGTGGTGGTCATGGGCATTCCAATTTTTGTTGTAGGTTGTCGTATGACTATGCCGAAATAGTGTTAGGGATTCCCCGTGTTGTCAACGCCCTTCCAGCCAGTGAGAGCAAATGTGGGAGGGGGGGTGCGACGATTCGACTTGCCCCCGATGAGGGACTGTCTGCCAATACATCTTTCACTGAGCCACCGCTGGCTTTTGTAGGAGCGAGCAAGCTCGCTCCTACAGCACAGTTTTTTGCGGTGGCTGACAGACGGCCTGCTGCCTTACAGCAGTGATATCGGATAGCTCACAAAGATCCGGTTCTCATCGAATTCGTTGTTGCTGAAATCCCGACGCATGGTCGAGTTCCTCCAGCGCACGTTCAGATTCTTCAATGCACCGCTCTGCACGGTATAGGCCAACTCGGACTCGCGGCCCCATTCCTTGCCGTCGGTGATCGCCCCGGTGTGTACGTTACTGCCGCTGATGTAGCGGTTCATCATGGTCAGTCCGGGAATGCCGAGCACCACAAAGTTGAAGTCGTGGCGCAGTTGCCAGGATTTCTCCCTGGCGTTGTCATAACTGGCGTTGTAGCTGTCGTTGGCCAGGGTGCCGCCGCTGGTGCCGTTGATGCGCATCCACGCACTGTCGCCGGTGAGTTTTTGCAGGCCGACATAGAAGGTGCTGCCGCCGTATCTGGCCGAAAGCAGGGCGAAGGCGGTCTTGTTATCGAGGTCGCCGGCCAGCGCGCTGCCATCTTCCTTGCCATTGAAGAAACCGAGGTTGGCGCCCAGGGTCCAGTCGCCCACCGGCTGGCTGTGGGTGAGGTTGAGGTACTGTTGCTGGTAGATATCGGTCAGTTCGGCGTACCACAGGCCGACCTGGGTGCGCTTGTCGTTGAACGTGTATTCGCCGCCGCCGAAGTTGAAGCGGTCGGACGTGAACGCGGCTCTGCCGTTCATGAACATGTCTTCCATGCTCGCGTCGTTGCGCGGGCTGTTGCCGCGGAACTGGCCACCGTAGAGGGTCAGGCCGGCAATCTCGTTGGACGTCACCTGGCCGCCGCGGAAGGTCTGGGGCAGGGAGCGGCCGTCATCGGAGCGCAGGATCGGCAGCACCGGCATCCATTCGCCGACCTTCAGTTCAGTCTTCGATAACTTGGTTTTCAGCGCCACGCCCAGGCGTCCGAAGTTATCGGCCGGGCGACCATCATCGTGCACCGGCAGCAGTTGGGTGCCGGCGGTGCCTTTGCCGCCATCGAGCTTTTGCGAGTACAGGCCCAGCACGTCAATGCCCAAACCCAGGGTGCCACGGGTGTAGCCGGACTTGGCATCCAGAATGAAGTTCTGCGTCCATTCTTCGGCCTTGCCCTGCGGATTGGTGGGGTTGGTGAAGTTGCGGTTGAAGTAGGCATTGCGCAGGTTGAGCGTGGCTTTGGCGTCTTCGACAAACCCTTCGGCGTGGGCGGTGAGGGGCAGGGTGAACGCGAGGCTGGCGAGACCGAGGCGACAGGAGGAATTGCGGGCGAATTGACTCACAGTGAGGCTCCCTTTCTTTTGTTGTTTTTATTATTTGTTATACGTTGTCGTACAACATTGGACGCGATATTTGCGGGGTTTTCGGGGTGTGTCAAGCAGAAGTTATACGATGACGTGCCGTGCCTGAATAAAAGTGGGCAGGGTCAACGGTGGGAGGGGGCTTGCCCCCGATAGCAGTGTGTCAGTCACATTAATGTCAACTGATACGACGCCATCGGGGGCAAGCCCCCTCCCACCGTTGACCGAGTTCGACTTGGTTTTTTTATCCCGCCAGGACCATCGGAGGCAGGGTGCCAAGAAGTGAAACGGCGGCTACTGCGCAGACTCCCAGCAGCCATTCCACCATCACGCTGGCCTTCAAGCTGCCCAGCCGCTGTTCGCAGCTCTCGAGGCGCAGCCGATTCAGCAGCGCCAGCGCCAACATGCCCAGCACCAGCATCACCTTGATCAACAGGATCAGGGCAAAACCACTGAACAACGGCGTGGGCCACAACTGCCCGGTGAGCACGCGCACGTTGATCAAGCCGGTTACCAGCAAGCCGGCGACCAAGCCATAACCGACGCTGCTGAAGCGTCGCAGCACAGGCTCCAGCCGGTAGTCCTGCGTACGCCCGAGGGTCAGCACCAACAACAGCAAACCACCCAGCCAGGCGCCTACGCACACTAGATGCACCACCTGATTAAGGATCAATAATTGCCCACTCAGCCCATTGAGCATGGCGCCATGGCCCACTGGTGCCAGGGTCACCAGCATCAGCACTGTCAGCGGCAGGCGCAGCGCCGGCCAGGGCTTGATCAGCGCGATCACCAGCAGCAAATTCAGCAGCAGGTGCCAGGTCCACACCTGGCCGAAGAAGGTCTTGCCCAACACCCGCTGGACGGTCGCCGGTTGCAGCGCCGCGTCCCAACCGCCGGCCATGCTGGCGGTGATCAACAACAGCCACGCGATCCCGGAACCTAGCCCCACCCAGGCCAGGCCACGGGTGATGCGCAACAATTGCCGGTCAAGTGCCGGGAGCACGGCCGCGCCGAGCAGCAGGGGCCTGAACACGCAGGTCCCGAACATCAGCAGCACGACGATGAAATGCAGGAAGCGGCACAGCACCAGCAGGGTTGCCATGGCTTATTGGCCAACCTTGAAGCTGTACTCGCCTTCGCTTTTGTGGGTATCGACGGACACCGCGTGCCATTCGACTTTGTAGGTGCCGGCCGCCAGCGGTGCGGCAGGGGTGACCACCAGGGTTTTCTTGTCGGTGTCCGGGGTTTCCAGGCCCTTGATCGCGATTTCCGTGCCGTCCTTGCTCAGGGACACCTTGGTGAAGGTTGCTTCGACGCCTTCGCTGAACGTCAGGCGCAGATCTTTTGGCGCAGCCACACTGCTGTCTTTGGCTGGCGTGGCGCTTTCAAGGTGCGCATGGGCAAATGCCGCGGACGCGCCCAGCAGTGAGGCGAGCAGGGCGAGGGTTGTCAGGGAATTCTTGATCAACATTGTTCAATACCAATCAGAGGATAGAAGGCGCCAGTGTACGAAGTTTCGGTTCGGCGTGTCGCCCCGATCTAGAGCCGATGGTAGTCTCTAGGTCGTGTTGTTGTCAGGGAGCCCTTATGGGCAATCACAAGATCGGCATCCGACGGATCAACGTCGAGAAAATCCTGCTGGCGGCGGAGAAGGTCTTCGCTGAAAAAGGCTATGGCAGCACCGCCATGGCCGACATCGCCAAAGAGGCGCAACTGCCGCGCTCGAATCTGCATTACTACTTCACCACCAAGAGCGAGCTGTACAGCGCGGTGCTGTTCGACCTGCTGGAGGTGTGGAAACAGGACGCCCTGAGTTTCGAAACCTTCGATGACCCGCGCGTGGTGCTCAGCAGTTACATTCGCGCCAAGATGCAGCGCTCGCGCACACGGCCGTATGGCTCGAAAGTCTGGGCCAACGAAATCATCCACGGCGCGCCGACCCTCGGTGAGGCGCTGGATGAAAGCCTGTACGACTGGGCCAAGATGAAGGAAGCGAAAATTCGCCAGTGGGTGCAGGACAAACGCATCCTGCCGCTGGAGCCGTCGAGCCTGCTGTATATGATCTGGGCGTCGACCCAGCACTATGCGGACTTCGATCACCAGGTGAATATCTTGAATGATCACCAGCCGTTGTCGGATATGCAGTTTGAGCGGGCGATTCAGACGGTGACCGGGGTGATATTGCGCGGGATCGGGTTAGAGCCTTGAGTCTTGGAGGGAGGCTGAGGGCCTTATCGGGGGCAAGCCCCCTCCCACACTTGAATGTATTCCAAATCAAAATGTGGGAGGGGGCTTGCCCCCGATAGCGGTCCGAAGGCCTACACCGCCTCCCGATAAGGATTGCGCGGGTCCTGGGTCCAGTTCAAAAACGGCTTGCCCGTGTCGATCGGCACCATCTCGATGCAGTCGGCCACCGGGCAGGTGATCTGGCACAGATTGCAGCCCACACACTCGTCATCGATCACCTCATATTTATGCGTGCCATCGGCCTGTTTCAAACTGGCGATGGCCTGGTGCGAGGTGTCCTCGCAGGCGATGTGGCAACGCCCGCAGCCAATGCAGGCGTGCTGGTCAATCTTCGCAATCACCTGGTAGTTGATATCCAGGTATTTCCAATCGGTGGTGTTGCCCACCGCGCGCCCGGAAAACGCCTGCAAGCTGGCGTAACCCTGACTGTCCATCCACCGCGACAAGCCATCCTTCATTTCTTCAACGATGCGAAACCCATGCAGCATCGCCGCCGTGCACACCTGCACCGCGCCGCAGCCCAAGGCGACGAATTCGGCGGCGTCACGCCAGTTGCCGATGCCGCCGATACCGCAGATCGGCAGGCCCTGGGTCTGCGGGTCACGGGCGATTTCGGCGACCATGTTCAAGGCAATCGGTTTGACCGCCGAGCCGCAGTAGCCGCCATGGGTACTTTGTGTGCCGACCACGGGCAGGGCGACCATGCGTTCCAGGTCGACGCTGGTGATGGAGTTGAGGGTGTTGATCAGCGACACTGCATCGGCGCCGCCACGATACGCCGCGCGCGCGGCCACGCGGATGTCGGTGATGTTGGGCGTGAGCTTGACGATCACCGGCAGTGAGCAATAGGTCTTGCACCAGCGCGTCACCTGTTCCACATACTCCGGCACCTGGCCGACCGCCGCGCCCATGCCGCGTTCGGGCATGCCATGGGGGCAGCCGAAATTCAGCTCGATGCCGTCGCAGCCGGTGGCTTCTACCAGCGGCAGGATGTTTTTCCAGGACTCCTCGACACAAGGCACCATCAGCGACACGATCAGTGCGCGGTCCGGCCAGTCCTTTTTCACCTGGGTGATTTCGCGCAGGTTGATCTCAAGGGAGCGGTCGGTGATCAGCTCGATATTGTTGATACCCAGCACTTCGCGATTCGCCCCGAAGTGGGCCGAGTAGCGCGACGACACATTGACTGCCGCCGGGTCTTCACCCAGGGTTTTCCACACCACGCCGCCCCAGCCGGCCTCGAACGCGCGCACCACGTTGTAGGCTTTGTCGGTGGGGGGAGCGGAGGCCAGCCAGAACGGGTTGGGGGCTTTGATACCGGCGAACACAATCGACAGATCGGCCATTACGCGGCCTCCACATTGAGCATGAGTTGGGCATGCATGGCCTCGGCGGCCAGCTTGCCGTGTTGCACCGCCTGCACGGTGAGGTCCTGGCCGAGGCTGACGCAATCACCGCCGGCATAGACCCCGGGAATGCTGGTGCGCAGGTGTTCGTCGACAAAGATGCGTTCGCCCACGCGGTGCAACTGCTGGGCCAGTGGGTCGTGCAGCGCTGCATTGTCAAAACCCTGGCCGATGGCCTTGAAGATGGCGTCGGCGGCCAGCTCGAAGGTTTCGCCGGTGGGCTGCAGGCGACCGTTTTCCAGGTGTGTGCGGGCAAAGCGCATGCCGCGTACACAGCCCTTGTCGTCAAGCAAGACTTCTTCGGGCTGGGCCCAGGTCAACAGGCGTACCTGATTGGCCTTGGCTATGTCCTGTTCATGCTGGGTCGCGCCCATGTCGGCCACACCACGGCGGTACACGAGGTTGACGTCGCGGGCACCGAGGCGCGCCATTTGCACGGCCATGTCGATGGCGGTGTTGCCGGCGCCGAGCACGATGCAGCGGTCGGCCAACGGCAATTGGGTGAGGTCATCGGCTTGGCGCAGTTCGCGGATGTAGTCGGTGGCGGCGAGCAGGCCGGGGGCGTCCTCGTGGGGCAGGCCGAGGAGTTTGCTGGCCGCCAGGCCGAGGCCGAGGAACACCGAATCGAATTGCGTGTGCAGCTCGCTCAGGGTGAGGTTGTCACCCAGGCGCTGGCCGTGACGGAGCTCGATGCCGCCGATTTGCAGGAGAAAATCCAATTCCTTCTGAGCGAAGTCGTCCACCAGCTTGTACTTGGCGATTCCGTACTCATTCAGGCCGCCGGCTTTTTCCCGGGCTTCGAAGATCACCACGTCATGGCCATGCAAGGCGGCGCGGTGGGCGCAGGCCAGACCGGCGGGCCCTGCGCCGACTACGGCGATGCGTTTACCGGTGGGCGCGGCGCGTTGGAAAGGGTGTTCGCTGAAATGGGCGTTGTCTACCGCGTAGCGTTGCAGCAGGCCGATCAGCACCGGGGCGCATTCTTCGGCGTTATTGCGCACGCAGGCTTGCTGGCAGAGGATCTCCGTGGGGCAGACGCGCGCGCAACTGCCGCCAAGGATGTTGGCCGAGAGGATTTTCTGCGCGGCGCCTTGCACGTTCTCGGTGTGGATATGGCGGATGAACGATGGGATATCAATGTCGCTGGGGCACGCGTTCACGCAGGGCGCGTCGTAGCAATACAGACAGCGCGAGGCTTCCAGTTGGGCCTGCCGGGCGTTGAGGGGCGGCGCCAGATCGCTGAAATGGTTGGCGAGGGTGGCCCCGTCTTCGCGGGGGTGGGGGAGGTGGGTCAGGGTCTGGATCACGGTAGTGGCCTCACGGTTTTTTTGGGTTGCCTCTAAGTGGGCATTTTTGTCGCCTTCACTGGCCTCATCGGGGGCAAGTCGAATCGTCGCACCGCCCCTCCCACATTGAAATGCATTCCAAGTGTGGGAGGGGGCTTGCCCCCGATAGCGGTGTCAGCGTTTCACAGCCACAGGCCTGGAATGCTCCGCCCGCTTGCTCAACTGTTCAAACACCGACGGGTACGCCGGCCGTTCCACATACCGCCCGGCACCCCGCTCGGCGCGCAGGTCGCCATCGGCCCAGACCAGCTTGCCCTGGCTGATGGTGTGGCTCGGCACGCCGCGCACGGTCTTGCCTTCGAAGATGTTGAAGTCGACTTGCTGATGATGGGTCTTGGCGGAAATGGTGCGCGTACCCTGCGGGTCCCACAGCACCAGGTCGGCATCGGCGCCCACGCGAATCGCGCCTTTACGCGGGTAGAGGTTGAAGATCTTCGCGGTGTTGGTGGAGGTCAGCGCAACGAATTCCTGCATCGACAGGCGCCCGGTGTTGACGCCTTCGTGCCACAGCAGCGCCATGCGGTCTTCGATGCCGGCGGTGCCGTTGGGGATCTTGCTGAAGTCGTCACGCCCGACAGCCTTCTGCTCGGCGCAGAAGCAGCAGTGGTCGGTGGCGGTGGTGTGCAGGTTGCCCGATTGCAAACCGCGCCAGAGTGCCTCCTGATGCCCGCGCGGACGGAACGGCGGGCTCATCACGTAGCCCGCGGCAGTCTGCCAGTCCGGGTGTTGATAGACGCTGTCGTCCAGCAACAAATGGCCGGCGAGCACTTCGCCGTAGACCGCCTGGCCCTTGCCCCGGGCATAGGTGATTTCGTCCAGTGCTTCCTGGGTGGAGACGTGCACCAGGTACAACGGCGTGCCGAGGGTCTCAGCGATGCGGATCGCCCGGCTGGCCGCTTCGCCTTCCACTTGGGAAGGGCGCGACAGCGGATGCGCTTCCGGCCCGGTGATGCCCTGGGCCATCAATTTGCGTTGCAGGTGGTAGACCAGCTCGCCATTTTCCGCATGGACCGTGGGTACCGCGCCCAATTCGAGGCAGCGCTCGAAACTGGCCACCAGGGTGTCATCCGCGGCCATGATCGCGTTCTTGTAGGCCATGAAATGCTTGAAGCTGTTGATGCCGTGGTGGCTGACCAGTTCGGCCATTTCCTCGCGTACCTGCTCGCTCCACCAGGTGATCGCCACATGAAAGCCGTAGTCGGACGCCGACTTCCCGGCCCAGCCGCGCCATTGGTGGAACGCCTCCATCAAGGACTGCTGCGGGTTGGGTATCACGAAGTCGATGATCGAGGTGGTACCGCCCGCCAGGCCCGCCGCCGTACCACTGAAAAAGTCTTCACTGGCCACCGTGCCCATGAACGGCAGTTGCATATGGGTATGGGGATCGATGCCGCCGGGCATCAAGTATCGACCGCTGCCATCGAGTGTTTCAGTGCCGGCGGGAATATCCAGGTCCGTGCCGATCGCACGTATCAGACCGCCTGCGCAAAATACATCGGCGCGGTAACTTTCATCATGGGTAATAACGGTGGCGCCACGGATCAACAGCGACATGTCGAATTCCTCACAGGCTTGACCGGCTTGTGCCAGTTCTAAGTGTTGTAATACCGCTCGCCGATGGCGGGTTAATTCCTGTCATCGGTGACAGGAATAGAAACTAGCCCGAGTTTTTCGATTGGGCAAGAATATTTTTATTAGCCTTTTTGTTGTCTTAACCTAATGATTTATAAGGATAAAAATATTAATTCACCAAAATGAAGCAGCGGCATACCCTTTTGACGCACTTGACAGGTTGCTCATTTGAGCAACATTTCTTATTGCAAATCAGCCGCTTGAGAGACGGCGCTTGACGAGGCCGGGAAATAAAAATAATTGTGGTGCACCAGATTGAGTCCTGAAGGTTCGGATAACTTTGGTGCTAGCGCGCCTGAGTCGCACGGCACGTTGTTAAGACACCCTCGGGCAATTGGATAAAGCTGATAAACATCAGCCAGTTATATAGGCAGTGTGGGTTGCGACGCGGTTGTCGGCACGGTAATTGAGTGCAGTGACGGCTGGCCGGGCCTGAGATGTCATGTTGTCTACGAGGTACTCCGGCCACCTGCCTCAACCGTGCAGGTGAGCAACAATAATTTTAAAAAAACCGTGGAGCGGCCATGCAACAGAACAGATCGCAAGTCATTGAACGCAACGGCCTGTACGAACTCGACGCTGGCCCCGACGTCCTCGACAGCCCTCGCTACAACCACGACATGGCACCGACCAAGGTGCACGAACGCACCTGGAACACGTGGCATATCACGGCGCTGTGGGTCGGTATGTCGATCTGTGTGCCCACCTACACCCTGGGCGGCGTGCTCACTGCGTACTTCGGGTTGTCGGTGGGCGAAGCGCTGATGGCGATTTTGCTGGCCAATATGGTGGTTCTCATCCCCCTGACGCTTAACGCATTTCCTGGAACGAAGTACGGCATTCCCTTTCCGGTACTGTTGCGCTCATCGTTCGGCATCCTGGGTTCCAATGTGCCGTGCCTGATCCGCGCGCTGGTGGCGTGCGGCTGGTTTGGCATCCAGACGATGTTCGGCGGGCTGGCGATCCATCTATTTCTCGGCTCGATTTTCGAGGGCTGGAAGTCCCTCGGCGGCACCGGCGAGGTGATCGGTTTCATGATGTTCTGGTGCCTGAATTTGTGGGTGGTGTTGCGTGGCGCCGAGTCGATCAAGCGCCTGGAAACCCTGTCGGCGCCGTTGCTGGTCGCCGTGGGTATTGGCTTGCTGGTGTGGGCGATGCCGAATGTATCGATCAGCGAACTGATGGCGATCCCGCCCAAGCGTCCCGAAGGTGCGAGCCTCACCGGTTACTTCATGGCAGGTCTCACCGCAATGGTGGGTTTCTGGGCCACTTTGTCGCTGAATATCCCTGACTTCAGCCGCTACGCCAAAAGTCAGAAGGATCAGATCCTCGGGCAGATTTTCGGCCTGCCGCTGACCATGTTCCTGTTCGCCGCCCTGGGCGTGATCATGACCGCTGCCTCGGTAAAGCTGGTGGGGGTCAGCGTGTCCGACCCGGTCACCCTGATCGGGCATATCCAGAGCCCGGTGTGGGTCGCCATCGCCATGGCGCTGATCATCATCGCCACCTTGTCGACCAACACGGCGGCGAACATCGTTTCGCCAACCAACGACTTTCAGAACATCGCGCCCAAGCTGATCAACCGCACCACGGCGGTGATTCTGACCGGTCTGGTGGGGTTGGTGCTGATGGCCCATGAGCTACTGAAAAAACTCGGACTGATCGTTTCCGATGTCAGCCTGGAGACGGTGTATTCCAACTGGTTGCTCGGTTACTCCAGCCTGCTGGGGCCGATCGCCGGGATCATGGTGGTGGACTACTTCATCACCCGCAGACAGCAGCTTGACCTGGCCGGACTCTACCGTGATGACGTGTATCCGGCCTGGAACTGGAGCGGGTTTATCGCGTTCGGTGTGCCGGTGGTGCTGACATTGCTGTCCCTGGGCAGTGATGCATTCAGCTGGTTCTACAGCTATGGCTGGTTTACCGGTTCGGCGTTGGGCGGGGTGTTGTATTACGCGTTGAACGCCAGGCGCGCGATCACCCCGGTCGCAGCCAAATCATCTTTGTGAACACGGTCAACACTGTGGGAGGGGGCAAGCTCCCTCCCACATCTGGCCACTTTTTTGACTGTTGGAATCGTTTCAATTCATAAGAACCTGTAGCCTGAGGAGATCCCCCCATGAACGCTGCCCTCGACGTTCTGCAATCGACCCATCAGCACATCAACCGCGACCGTTTGTGGCAGTCGCTGATGGACCTGGCCAAGCTCGGCGCCACCCCCAAGGGCGGGGTGTGCCGCCTGGCCCTCACTGACCTCGACCGCAAGGCCCGCGACCTGTTCGTGCAGTGGTGCGAGGAGGCCGGCTGTACCGTGACCGTCGACGGCATCGGCAATATTTTCGCCCGGCGCCCGGGGCGCAACCCCGACCTGCCGCCGGTGATGACCGGCAGCCATATCGACACCCAGCCCACCGGCGGCAAGTTTGACGGTTGCTTCGGTGTGTTGGCCGGTGTGGAAGTGCTGCGTACCCTCAACGACCTCAAGCTCGAAACCGAAGCGCCGCTGGAGGTGGTGGTGTGGACCAACGAAGAAGGCTCGCGCTTTCCACCGTGCATGATGGGCTCCGGGGTGTTCGCCGAGAAGTTCAGCCTGGCCGATACCCTGGCCAAGGTGGATGTGGATGGCGTCTCGGTTGGCGAAGCGCTGAACGCCATCGGCTATGCGGGGACGCGTGCTGAGAGCGGGCACACAGTTGGTGCTTATTTCGAGGCGCATATCGAACAAGGGCCGATTCTTGAGGATGAGAAAAAAACCATCGGCGTGGTACTCGGAGCCCTCGGGCAGAAGTGGTTCGACCTGAAGTTGCGGGGCGTTGAAGCACACGCGGGACCGACGCCGATGCACCTGCGCAAGGATGCTCTGGTAGGCGCGGCAGCGGTGGTGGCCGCCGTCAACGCCGCAGCATTGGAGCACCAGCCGCATGCCTGCGGGACCGTGGGTTGCCTGCAGGCGTATCCCGGTTCGCGCAATGTGATTCCCGGCGAGGTGCGCATGACTCTGGATTTTCGTCACTTGGAGCCGGCACGCCTGGATTCGATGATTGCCCAGGTGCGCAAGGTGATCGATGCAACCTGCGACAAACATGGCTTGAGCTTTGAACTGCAACCCACCGCCGACTTTCCGCCGCTGTACTTCGACCAAAGCTGCGTGGACGCCGTGCGCAACGCGGCCAATGGCCTGGGGTTGTCGCACATGGACATTGTCAGCGGGGCCGGGCACGACGCGATTTTCGTCGCCGAGCTGGGCCCTGCGGGAATGATTTTTGTGCCGTGCGAGGGTGGCATCAGCCATAACGAAATCGAGAATGCAGCGCCGGATGACCTGGCGGCGGGGTGTGCGGTGTTGTTGCGTGCCATGGTGGCGGCTTCGGCAGCCATCGCCAGCGGCAAGCTCGCCGCCTGAAATGTGGTAAAAAATGTGGGAGGGGGCAAGCCCCCTCCCACATTTGAATCGTATTTGAGCTTAGACCCAGATGGCATCCCACAGCGGATAGTCGCCAATCCGCTCGACCAACCCTGCGCGCAATGGATTGGCCACCACATAGCGGGCCATTTTCACCAGGTCATCTTCTTTGCGCAGCGCGCGGTCGTGGAAGCTTTCCTGCCATAGCCGGCCCTTGCGTCCGGTGGCGCCGTTGACGGTTCGTGTGCTTCTGGATTTTACCTGGCACATCAGGTCTGCCAGTGAGCCTTTTTTCAACTCGATGATCCAGTGGAAATGGTCGGGCATGATCACCCATGCCAGGGAGTTCGCCAGCCCTTGGTGCTGAGCGGTCCGAAATTGCCGGACCACCAGGCGCCCCAGATGAAAGTCACTGAACAGGCGAATGCGTTCATGGGTATTGGTGGTGATCAAGTAGATCCGATTCGGTTCGCTGAATCGGCCGATGCGCAGGCGATGTGAAGCGGGTAGATCAGGCATTCCCTGGCCTCTCTGCTAAGTGGACTCTGAGAGGCTAGAAGGGGTGGGCTGACTGTGATGTGCAGGCTTTTGGCAATATGTGTCTGGAAGGGCGCTATCGGGAGCAAGCCCCCTCCCACAGGGGGCCTGCAGTGTTCATACATTGTGTGTCTGGCGCGGAACCAGTGTGGGAGGGGGCTTGCTCCCGATGAGGCCGTAACAGGCGCCGCCGTCAGTGCGTCTGCCCCTCGCTTCCAGCTTGCCACCCACCCCCCAACGCCGTCACCAATCCCACGCTCGCCTGCAACTGCCGCGTCTGCACCGCCTGCAAGGTTCGCTGCGCCTGCAAGGCCGCCGTCTGCGCGGTGACCACATCCAGGTAACTCACGGCTCCGGCCTGATAGCTGTTCATCGCCAGCGCCTGGGTGTGCTGCGCCGCATCCGCCGCCGCCTGTTCATCCTGGGCCTGCTGCTGCAGGTCGCGCAGTTGTGCGAGGTTATCTTCCACCTCGCGCACGGCTTTCAAGACCTGGCTGCGGTACTGCGCTGACGCTTCCTCAAATTCGGCCCTGGCCTGGCGTTCGTTGGCACTCAAGCGTCCACCATCAAGGATGGGCAGGTTCATCAACGGCCCCAGCGCCCAATAGCGATTGCCCGCTGAAAGCAGATTGCCCACGCCCTGCGTCTGGCCGCCAATCAACCCGGTCAAACTGAAGTCCGGATACCACGCCGCCTTGGCCACGCCGATGGTTGCATTGGCTGCAAACACTCGTCGTTCCGCCGCAGCAATATCCGGGCGACGTTGCAGCAGGTGGCTCGGCAGTTGCGCTGGAATCCCTGGCAAGGCCATTAACTGCGGGCTGGGTGGCAATGAAAAGTGGCTGGCCGCGACGCCGACCAATTCGCCGATGGCATGCTCGGTCAGGTTACGTTGCCCGCGCACGTCATCCAGCTGCGCCCTGGCCTCGGCCAGTTGATTTTGCGCGCGGGTGAGGTCCAGTTCCGATGCGATCTGCCCCTCATAACGGCTACGGGTGAGTTGCAGCGCCTGGCTGAAATCCTCCAGCGAGTGGGTGAGAATGCGGCTCTGCGCATCCAGTCCATTGAGTTGCACATACAGCGTTGCCAACTGGCGTTGCAGGCTCAGGCACGCCACGGCCAAATCATCCCCGGATGCTTGGGCCTGGGCGTCGCCGGCCGCGACCTGGTTGCGGATCTTGCCCCACAGGTCCAGCTCGTAACTCAACGAGAATCCGGCGGTGTCGCTGTTGTACACCGACGGTTGCGTGGTGCCGCGCAACGGCCTCGAATCCGATTGGCGCTGGCGCAGCGGCTGGGCGCTGGCGGTGAGCTGTGGGAACAGCCCCGCATGCAGTTGACTGGCGTATGCCTGGGACGCATCGAAATGCGCCAGCGCTGCGGCCAGGTCCGGGTTGGCCGTGAGCAGTTGCTGTTGCAGCTCATCGAGCGTTGGGTCGTTGTACAGCTTCCACCACTGAGGCGCCAATAGGTCGGACGGCTGCGCGCTGTGCCACGGGCCGTCGCTGGTCTGTTCGCGATAGCCCGCCGGCAGGTCAACCGACGGCACCTGGTAGGTGGGCGCCATGGAGCAGCCTTGCAAGGCCAGCAGCATCACTGCCGCAAGCGGGTTAAGCCTTGGGCGCATGGACACCCCCGGTGGCATCGGCCAGTTGTACCGCGTCGCCTTCGCGCAGGGCATCGGGCGGGTTGTCGATGATGCGGTCGGCAGGTTTCAGTCCGTGGTCGATCACCAGGCGTTCGCCCAGGTCCAGGCCGATATGAATAGCTTGCAGGTGCACATGGTTCTGCCGGTCCAGCAGCGCGACCTGGGTGCCCTGGGCACGGAAGATCAACGCGCTGGCCGGGATGCTCACGCCATGGGTGTCCGCCGGAATCGGCAAGGTCGCTTCGGCGTAGTCGCCGGGCAGCAGTTCACCGTTCGGATTGTCGGCGACGAACTGCGCGAGCAGGGTGCCGGAGCGTCGGTCGATGGCCGTGGAGTTGCCGATCAGACGCGCCTTGAAGTGTTCGCCCGGATGTTCGGGCACCGTCAGCTCGGCTTCCAGACCTGGGCGGATTACCGCCGCGTAGTTCTGTGGCACCGGCACGTACAGGCGCAGTTGGTGGGTGTCGGCAAGGCTGAACAGTTCCGGATCGCTGTCGGTGTCGGCCTTGATCAACTGGCCGATGTCGGTGTTGCGCGCGGTGATCGTGCCGGCGAAGGGCGCGCGCAGGGTCTTGTAGCTTTCCAGTGCGCACAGCCGCGCGTAGTCGGCGGCGGCCGCCTGGGCATTGGCTTTGGCGGCGGCGGCATCCGAGGTTTTCTCATCGGCCTCCTGGCGTGACACGGAGTGGCTGGCCAGCAGGTTTTGCCAACGCGTTGCGGTGGTGGCGGCCAGGCGCGCGTTGGCCTGTTCCTGAACCAGGTGGGCGTGGGTTTGCGCCAGTTGCTGGTCAAGGTCCGGGCTGTCGATTTGCGCGAGGATTTGCCCGGCCTTGACCTGGCTGCCGATATCGACTTTCCAGTCCTTCAAATAGCCGCTGACCCGGGCATGGATCGGCGCCTTGCTCCAGGCCTCCAGGTGCGCCGGCAAGCGCAGGGTGTCCCCGCTGGCATTCTGTTCGGGCTGGAACACCCTCACCTGGGGGATGGCCGCGGTTTCAGTCCAGGCGGTCACTGATTGCTCATGCAGCGTGCGCGCGTGCAAGCCGTTGGCGACCAACAGGGCGGCCAGGGTCAGGCCGCCGACACCCATGAGCATCAGACGCTTGCGCGAGGGTTTTTGATCAGACGACATGGGACGTTTCTCCAGCAATTGCGCGAGTAGGGTGACGACCGTGGACCAGGCTGAAGACCACGGGAACAAACAACAAAGTGGCGATAGTGGCGAAGATCAACCCACCGATCACGGCGCGGCCCAGCGGCGCGTTTTGTTCCTCGGACAGCGCCAGGGGCAGCATGCCGATGATCATCGCCAGGGCGGTCATGCACACCGGGCGAAAGCGCGTGTAACCGGCTTCCATCGCAGCTTTCAAGGCATCGCCATGTTCGGCCAGGCGTTCACGGCAGAAGCTCACCACCAGGATCGAGTTGGCGGTGGCCACGCCCATGCACAGAATCGCGCCGGTCAGGGCCGGCACCGATAACGAAGTGCCGCTGAGGAACAGCATCCATACGATCCCCGCCAATGCAGCGGGCAGCGCGGTGATGATCACAAAGGGGTCGGCCCAGGATTGGAAGTTGACTACGATCAGCAGGTAGATCAGCACCACGGCGCCGAGCAGGCCGAAGCTCAACCCGCTGAACGCCTCGTGCAGCGCATTGATCTGCCCGTGCAGGCTGATCGTCGCGCCTTTGGGGCGCATGGACGCGGTGTCATCCAGGACTTTTTGCACATCACGGGCGACGCCACCGAGGTCGCGGCCCTGCACGTTGGCATACAGGTCCAGGGTGGGTTCGATGTTGTAGTGCGTCACCACCGCCGGGCTGTGTACCCGCGAAATAGTCGCCACGCCGCCGAGGATCTGGGACTGGCCATCGGCACCGGTCACCGGCAGGGCCTCCAGCGACGGCAGGCTGTCGAGGCGGTATTGCGGCGTCGCAGCCACGATCGAATAGGACACGCCATTGGCCGGATTCAGCCAGAACGTGGGCGCCACCTGGGAGCTGCCGGCGAGGGAGGCGACCATGCTATTGGTCACGTCTTTTTCGGTGATACCCAGGCCATTGGCGCGCAGGCGGTCCACATTCACCTGCAGCGACGGGTAACCGGTGGACTGCTGGATACGCAGGTCGGCGATGCCGGGCACGTGTTGCAGGCGCCGTTCGAGTTCCACGGCATAGGCACGGTTTTCTGCATCGTTGCGCCCGGAAATCTTGACGTCCAGCGGTGCCGGCGCGCCGAAGTTGAGGATCTGGCTGCTGATGTCTGCCGGCAGGAACGCAAAGTGGCTGCCGGGGAAGCTGTGCGGCAGGGCTTCACGCAGCTTTTTCACGTAATCGGCGGTGGGCGCGTGGTCCTTTTTCAGCGTGACCTGGATATCGCCGTCCTGCGGGCCGATGGTGCCGCTGCTGCTGTAGGCCATGTCGATGCCGCTGAGCGGGATGCCGATGTTGTCGACGATCGTGTCCAGCTCCTGCGTCGGGATCACCTCGCGAATCCGCGCTTCGATGCGGTCGAACGCGGCGGCGCTCTCCTCGATACGCGTCCCCAGCGGCAGGCGCACATGCAGCGCCAGTGCGCCGGCATCGGTCGCCGGGAAAAAATCCTGGCCCAGGCTCGGCAGCAACACGAACGAGGCCAGCACGCAGGCGAGAAAACCCAGGATAAAGCGCTTGCGCGCGCCGAGTGCGAGCATCAGCAGGCCGTGGTAGGTGTCGCGGATATTCGAGAAATGTCGCTCGAACCCTTGCTGGAAATTCAGCACCGCTTGCAGCGCGGCATGGCGCGGCTTGCGGTGCTGCTCACCGTCGTGATGGTTGATGAATGGATCTTCCGGATGATGCCCCGGGCCTTGCTCCGGTACGTGGGGCTTGAGCAGAAACATCGCCAGGGTCGGCACCAGGGTGCGCGAGAGAATGAACGAACTGGCCATGGCAAAGATCACCGCCAGCGCCATCGGCCGGAACAGATACCCGGCGATGCCTTGCAGCAGGAACATCGGCACGAACACGATGCAGATGCACAGCAGCGAGACGAACGCCGGGCCGACGATTTGTGCGGCACCGTCGAGAATTGCCGTCTTCACCGCCTTGCCTTGTTCCAGGTGCCAGTTGATGTTTTCGATGGTCACCGTGGCGTCGTCCACCAGAATGCCCACCGCCAGGGCCAGGCCGCCCAGGGTCATCACATTGAGGGTTTGCCCGCTGACCGCCAGCAGCGCAATGGCCGACAGCACCGCCAGGGGGATCGACGCGGCGATGATCAGGGTCGAGCGCCAACTGCCGAGAAACAGCAGGATCATCGCACTGGTCAACAGGGCGGCGATGATGCCTTCCTGGGCCACGCTGCCCACCGACTGCTTGACGAACACCGAGGCGTCGCCCAGCAGTGAGGTCTTCAGCGAGGGTGGCAGGGTTTCGTTGATGCGCGGCAGCATCTGGCGGATGCCGTCGATGATCGAGAGCGTAGAGATACTGCCGTTCTTCAAGGCCGGCATCAGTACGGCGCGATGGCCGTCGACGCGCACGATATTGGTCTGCGGGGGCGAGCCGTCCCGCACGTGGGCCACTTGGCCGATGGTGATGATCGCGCCGTCGACGCTCTTGATCGGCAAGTCGTTGAGTTCATCGATGGCCTTGGGACTGTTGTTCAGCAGGATCGTGTATTCGTTGGGGCCGAGCTTGGCGGTGCCCACCGGGATGATCTGATTCTGCAGCGCCAGGGCGTTGCCCACGTCCTGTGCCGACAAACCCTTGGCCGCCAGAGCCTGGGGATCGAGGTCCAGGGTGATCTGGCGCTGCTTGCCGCCCATCGGCGTGGGCATCGCCAGGCCGGGCAGGGCGCTCAGCGGCAGGCGGATATTGTTCTGCACCAGGTCGCGGATTTTCGCCTCCGACAGGCTCGGGCTGGAAAACGCCATTTGCAGGATCGGCACCGTGGACGCGCTGTAGTTGAGGATCAGCGGTGGAGTGATACCCGGTGGCATCTGCTTGAGCACCGTCTGTGACACCGCCGTGACCTGGGCGTTGGCGGTGCGGATATCCACGCCGGGCTGGAAGAAAATCTTGACGATGCCCATGCCCGGCAGGGATTGCGATTCGATATGTTCGATGTCGTTGACGGTGGTGCTCAGGGAGCGTTCGTAGGTGTAGATCACCCGCCCGGCCATGGCGTCCGGCGACAGGCCGTTGTATTGCCAGACCACGGCGACCACCGGGATACCGATATCGGGGAACACGTCAGTGGGCGTACGCAGGGCCGCCATGGGCCCGATGATGCAGATGAATATGGCCAGCACGATAAACGTGTACGGCTTGTGCAGTGCGGTCTTTACCAGCCCGAGCATGCGTGAGTCTCCGAGAAAAGCAGGATTGCAAACCCCGGCAGTCTTGCCCGACCCACCTAACACGCACCTTTCAGCCAGGTGAAGGAAGATTTAGGTAACGGCTGAAGATCGTTTCATTTGTATTCATTTGTTCTACAAACGGCGGCTCTTCAAGCTTGTCAGCCATCGGACACGCTTTTTACTGATGCGCTTTGGAGCCCTGCCATGTCACCGAAAACACTGTTGTTGATTCCCACTTTTGCGGCTGTTGTATTGTTGTCGGCGTGTGCCGGCCCGATACCCAAGGCCGACCCGAACCAGGCCTGGATCGGCTTGAAAGAAGAAGCACCGAATGACCTGTTGGCCGAGCGCCTCGACGGCAAGCGCGTGGATGACGGGCGCTACTTTGAAGTGAGCCCCGGGGACCATCGCCTGGACGTGACGTTGTTCGAGGAAGAGCCCGGCGACGATAACCAGCAGGACTGCCAGGGCCGGGTCGAGTACAAGCATTTCAAGGCGGGTGAGCATTACACCCTGGAGGAGTCGAGCCTGGGGACTACTGTGCGCGCAGCGCTCAAGGATGGGCACGGCAAGGAAGTCGCCGCCACCCAGGACTTCAATTGCATGCCCGGCTAGGCATGGTGCGCCGTCGCCTTGCGCGGCTCGGCGGGCGCAGTGGGTTTGACATGGGGGGGATGATGCCGGCGAGTCACGCGCATGACCCCCCACAACATGGCGCCGGCCACCGCCAGCCAACCGCAGATCAACAGGAAAATCGTCGTTGCAAGGCTCATTCAGGCCTCCCTTCACCCCGTCCGGGGTACACACAGTCTTCTCAATGGACAGTCTAGCTACCCGGCGGTTGCCTGCTATTGACCAATGGTCGTGTCCGTCCAACTTGTTTGCTCTATGGCGAGCGCTTTATCGACACTTGAGGCTATACCCTTGCCCGAGAGCGTCCTATGATCGGGACCCTCACCGGCAGTTGATCAAGAGAGTCAAACATTGCGCTTACGGTCGAACCTCAGAACATCCATCCTGCTGGCCTGTGCCCTGGGGCTGATGGCCTGTTCCAGCCAGCCTTCGAAACTTCCCGGCCTGCCGGAGCGGGTTGAACTCAATGGCGTCCCCACCTTTCGCAGCGAGGCTTATCAGAGCGCTCCTGCGGCACTGGCCAGCATGCTGTCGCAACAAGGCATTGTCATGACACCGGGGCTGCTCGATAAGCCACTGCACCTGCCGGGCGCCGAGGCGGACCTTGAACGCAACATGCAAAAGCTGGCGCGTGAGTACGGGTTGATGGTGTATCCGCTGGATGAAAGGCTGACCGCGGTGCTGGCGCAGGTGGCGGCCGGTTATCCGGTGATGGCGCGCATCAACTCCAGTTTCTGGTCCGGCCCGCGTTACGTCGTGGTGGTGGGGTTCAATCAGCAGAAAAGCACAGTGCTCTTGCGTTCCGGCATGGAACGGCGATTGATGATGGGTTTCAGTGACTTTGAGTCGGCGTGGAAGAGCGCGGGTCATTGGGCGATCCTGACCCAGCGTCCGAGCCAGTTGCCGGCGAATGTGGACGCGCAGCGTTGGCGAGAGGCGGCGAATGCCACGGCTCAGGCCGGGCAGGAAGGGGCGGCGGCCCAGGCGCTCAAGGTCCTGGCGGAACGCAAGTAACAAATGTGGGAGGGTGCTTGCCCCCGATGAGGGTGTGTCAGTAGAAGTATCTATAACTGACCCACCGCTATCGGGAGCAAGCCCCCTCCCACATTTAATTTGCGTTGTGAGTGAGTCAGCGACGTACTTCTGCCACTCCCGCGCGGTTCTTCAGGTTCTTGTCAGCCTTGTAGCGCAACGCCACATCCGGCACCGCGCCGCCCTTGCCGGTCTCGACCCAGCTGCGAATACGGCTGGCATCGGCAAAATGGGTGAACTTGCCAAAAGCATCCAGGATCACCAGCGACACCGGGCGGTTACCCATGCTCGTGACCAGCACCAGGCAATGCCCGGCCTGGTTGGTAAAGCCGGTCTTGGTCAGCTTGATGTCCCAGTTGGCACGATTGATCAGGTGATCGGTGTTGGAGAAACCCAGGGTGTAGTTGGGCTTGCGGAATGCCACGGTCTTTTCCTTGGTGGTGCTCAACTGGCTCAACATCGGGAACTTGCGCGCATAGGCCAGCAACTTGCTCAGGTCGCGGGCGGTCGACACGTTATGGATCGACAGGCCTGTAGGCTCCACGTAATGGGTGCTGGTCATGCCCAGCGCCTTAGCCTTGGCGTTCATTGCCGCAATAAACGCCGCGTAGCCGCCCGGATAATGGTGGGCCAGGCTCGCGGCGGCGCGGTTTTCCGAGGACATCAGTGCGATCAGCAGCATCTCCTTGCGCGGCATCTGGCTGCCGATCTTCACGCGCGAGAACACCCCTTTCATCTCCGGCGTGTCGGTGATGTTGATGTCGATGTATTCATCCATGTTCTGCTTGGCTTCCAGCACGATCAGGCCGGTCATCAGCTTGCTCACGGACGCGATGGGTACTACCACGTCGGGGTTGCTGGCATAGATAACTTTGTTGGTCTGCAAATCCACCAGCATGGCGCTGCCGGAGGCAATTTGCAGTTTGGAGGCGTCACGCGGGGCCAGGGTGGATTCGGCGGCGTGGGCGAACGTGCCTGTGAAAGCGAAAAACAGGCTGACAAGAGAAAGACGAATTTTCACGCGGATGAACTCGCTAAAAAGTAAGGAAATACCGTTTGGAAACGGGTTTTATGAAAAATGACGTTACATTTTAGGAGTATGGATCAGAAGCTGTCGAATGTTCTTCCAGAACCAGACGAAAGTGCTTAAAAACTAAGAAAAAACAGTTTTTTTTCGGGCAATAAAAAGCCCTGCGATAAGGCAGGGCTTTTTCAGTACGCCTGGTTATTAGCTGTGCAACGTTTCCGCCGCATACAGCGTGTTCTCCAGCAGGCACGCCCGGGTCATCGGGCCTACACCGCCTGGAACCGGCGTGATCCAGCCGGCGCGGGGCAGGGCGGTGTCGTAAACCACATCACCCACCAGCTTGCCGTCGTCCTGGCGGTTGATGCCCACGTCAATGACGATGGCGCCTTCCTTGATCCATTCACCTTTGACCAGGCCCGGCTTGCCGGCGGCGACCACGACCAGGTCGGCGCGGCCAACGTGGCCGGCCAGGTCCTTGGTGAAGCGGTGGGTGACGGTCACGGTGCAGCCGGCCAGCAACAGTTCCATGGCCATCGGGCGACCGACGATATTCGACGCGCCCACCACGACTGCATCGAGACCGTACAGATCGACCCCGGTGCTTTCCAGCAACGTCATGATCCCTTTGGGTGTGCACGGGCGCAGCAGCGGGATACGCTGGGCCAGTCGGCCAACGTTATAAGGGTGGAAACCATCGACGTCTTTGTCCGGGCGGATGCGTTCCAGCAGTTGGGAGGCGTCCAGGTGCTCGGGCAGCGGCAACTGGAGCAGGATGCCATCCATGTCCGGGTCATCGTTGAGGTTGTCAATCAGGTCGGTCAGGGCCTGTTGAGTGGTGTCCGAAGGCAAGTCGTAGGCTTTGGAGATAAAGCCCACCTCTTCACAGTCTTTACGCTTGTGCGAGACGTAAACCTGAGAGGCAGGATCGCTGCCGACCAGGATCACCGCGAGGCCAGGCGTGCGCAGGCCTTGCTGGCGACGCTCGGTGACGCGTTTGGCGATCTGCTGGCGCAGGCTGGCGGCGATTGATTTGCCGTCGATAAGTTGTGCAGTCATTACGCGTGATTAACCATCGAGAGGGGGAAGAAAAGTGCGCGCATTCTCGCACGCCAAGGCGCGAGGGCAAAGGCGCTTGGTCTGCAAATTGGCCTAACCCCTTAAATAAAATCAGTTTTTTTCAAAAAAGATTTGACGGGTTTCAGGCCTCTCTATACTATTCGTCGCACTTGTCGGGCACAGCCTAGCACTGGTTAGAAAGTCGAGCAGAATTGTTGTCCTGCAAGGCTGGAAACACTTAGTTTGTAATCCTCCAAGAGTACAGATTAATCAGGCGCCCGTAGCTCAGCTGGATAGAGCATCCGCCTTCTAAGCGGATGGTCGCAGGTTCGAGTCCTGCCGGGTGCGCCATTAGGCAGCTTTGGCACAAGTAGCGCTATATGGTGGGCGTAGCTCAGTTGGTAGAGCACGGGATTGTGACTCCCGTTGTCGAGGGTTCGATCCCCTTCGTCCACCCCATATTTTGAAAGGCGCCAGATTAACCGTCTGGCGCCTTTGCTTTAAGAGCTTCAAGCGCGGATGTGGTGGAATTGGTAGACACACTGGATTTAGGTTCCAGCGCCGCGAGGCGTAAGAGTTCGAGTCTCTTCATCCGCACCAAATAAAACGTTGCTCGGCTGTCAGGCTGGGCAGGGTTCAACAAAGAAGTAGTTTGGTTTCTTTGTTAACGCAATATGGTGGGCGTAGCTCAGTTGGTAGAGCACGGGATTGTGACTCCCGTTGTCGAGGGTTCGATCCCCTTCGTCCACCCCATATTCGAAAGGCGCCAGATTTAACAGTCTGGCGCCTTTTTTGGTTTTGGCGGTTCGATATTTCGGCGGTCGCAGGTAGTGGGCCCCATCGGCAGCGCGTTTCGTCGTGTTTGTGTGTCTCGATGATGCCGTGTTGCCTGCTCGCGCCGTTCGCGGGGCGGGCCGTCAGGGAGATGAATGGCTGCTCGTTCTATATATAGAAGGGCGGCGCAGAGCCCTGGCGCAATTGGCTGTATTTGTCACCGGGGCGAGGTACTTCAGTGCCTTCGTACCGATAAATTGCCGGCTGTTTTCAGGTGTATTTTGAGTAGGGTGACTTCTTGAGTTTGACCCACTAGAATGCATGCCCTTGATTGGGGTCGGAAATGGCCGGCTAATGTCTGTGCAACGAGGAATATCCATGCAAGTTTCTGTTGAAAATACTACTGCTCTCGAGCGCCGCCTGAGCATCACCGTGCCGGCAGAGCGTATTGAGACTGCGGTCAACAAGCGTCTGCAGCAGACTGCCCAGAAGGCCAAGATCGCTGGTTTCCGTCCAGGCAAGGTGCCGATGAGCGAAATCAAGCGTCGTTTTGGTGCCGATGCGCGCCAGGAAGCTGTAGGTGACGTGATCCAGGCTTCCTTCTACGAAGCCGTTGTCGAGCAGAAGCTGAACCCGGCTGGCTCGCCTTCGATCGAACCCAAGTCCCTGGAAGCTGGCAAGGACCTGGAATACGTTGCTACTTTCGAAGTGTTCCCCGAGTTTGAAGTGGCCGGTTTTGAAGGCATCGAAATCGAGCGCCTGAGCGCCGACGTCGCTGATTCGGACCTGGACAACATGCTGGAAATCCTGCGCAAGCAGAACACTCGTTTCGAAGTGGCCGACCGTGCCGCCCAGAACGAAGACCAGCTGAACATCGATTTCGTTGGCAAGGTTGACGGCGAAGTATTCGCTGGTGGCTCCGCCAAGGGTACTCAGCTGGTGCTGGGTTCCAACCGCATGATCCCGGGCTTCGAAGACGGCCTGGTTGGCGCCAAGGCCGGTGAAGAACGCGTTCTGAACCTGGAATTCCCTGCTGACTACCAGAACCTGGACCTGGCCGGCAAAGCCGCCGAGTTCACCGTGACCGTCAACAGCGTTTCCGAGCCTAAGCTGCCAGAGCTGAACGAAGAGTTCTTCGCTCAATTCGGCATCAAGGAAACCGGCATCGAAGGTTTCCGCACCGAAGTGCGCAAGAACATGGAGCGCGAGCTGCGCCAGGCCATCAAGTCCAAGGTCAAGAACCAGGTCATGGACGGTCTGCTGGCCGCCAACCCGATCGAAGTGCCTAAGGCCCTGCTGTCCAATGAAGTGGATCGCCTGCGCGTACAAGCTGTTCAGCAGTTTGGTGGCAACATCAAGCCTGACCAACTGCCGGCCGAGCTGTTCGAAGAGCAAGCCAAGCGCCGTGTCGTGCTGGGCCTGATCGTGGCTGAAGTGGTCAAGCAGTTCGACCTCAAGCCGGACGAAGACCGTGTTCGCGAAATGATCCAGGAAATGGCGTCGGCCTACCAGGAACCTGAGCAGGTCGTGGCTTGGTACTACAAGAACGACCAGCAACTGAACGAAGTACGTTCGGTTGTGCTGGAAGAACAAGTTGTGGATACTGTTCTGCAGAAGGCTAAGGTGACCGATAAAGCGGTCTCTTACGAAGAAGCAGTCAAACCGGCAGAAGCAGCACAAGCCGACTGATTGTCCAACTCGTTGGAAATTCAACCATAAGCCAGCCTCGCGCTGGCTTATGCGTTTTCAAGACATGACTATTTGGGAGTAACTGCAGAGCATGTTCCGTAATTCCTATATTCAGCAGAACTCTGATATCCAGGCCGCAGGCGGCCTGGTCCCGATGGTTGTCGAGCAGTCCGCTCGTGGCGAACGCGCCTACGACATCTACTCGCGCCTGCTCAAGGAGCGAGTGATCTTTCTGGTCGGCCCGGTAGAGGACTACATGGCTAACCTGATCTGTGCGCAGCTGCTGTTCCTTGAAGCGGAAAACCCGGACAAGGACATCCATCTCTACATCAACTCGCCGGGCGGTTCGGTGACGGCGGGGATGTCGATCTACGACACCATGCAGTTCATCAAGCCAAACGTATCGACTACCTGCATTGGCCAGGCTTGCAGCATGGGTGCCTTCCTGCTGACCGCCGGTGCCGAGGGCAAGCGTTACTGCCTGCCGAACTCACGTGTGATGATTCACCAGCCACTGGGCGGGTTCCAGGGCCAGGCATCGGACATCGAAATCCATGCCAAGGAAATCCTCTTCATTCGTGAGCGCCTCAACACACTGATGGCCAAGCACAGCGGGCACACACTTGAAGAAATCGAGCGTGATACCAACCGTGATAATTTCATGAGTGCTGAAGCGGCCCGTGAATACGGGTTGATCGACGCCGTGATCGAAAAGCGCCCCGCTTAATATAAGCCGCTCAAAATAGGGCTGGTCGGCATGTCCGACCACTGGCGGGCTTGAAAAAGCCCGCATAAGCCTTCATCTTGTGTTGCAAGCCTATCGGATTTGGATCGAACGAATGACTGACACCCGCAACGGCGAGGACAACGGCAAGCTGCTTTATTGCTCCTTCTGTGGCAAAAGCCAGCATGAAGTGCGCAAATTGATTGCCGGCCCCTCGGTGTTTATCTGCGACGAATGCGTCGACCTGTGCAATGACATCATCCGCGAGGAGGTGCAGGAAGCCCAGGCCGAGAGCAGTGCGCACAAACTCCCATCGCCTAAAGAAATCAGCGGCATCCTTGACCAGTACGTCATTGGTCAGGAGCGTGCAAAGAAGGTTCTGGCCGTAGCGGTGTACAACCACTACAAGCGCTTGAACCAGCGTGACAAGAAAGGCGACGAAGTCGAACTCGGCAAGAGTAATATCCTGCTGATCGGCCCAACAGGCTCGGGTAAGACCCTGCTTGCGGAAACCCTCGCTCGCCTGCTGAACGTTCCGTTCACCATCGCCGACGCCACCACCCTCACTGAGGCAGGTTATGTGGGCGAAGATGTCGAGAACATCATTCAGAAACTGCTGCAGAAGTGCGACTACGACGTAGAGAAGGCCCAGATGGGTATTGTCTACATCGACGAGATCGACAAGATTTCGCGCAAGTCGGACAATCCGTCGATCACTCGGGATGTTTCCGGTGAAGGCGTACAGCAGGCCCTGTTGAAGCTGATCGAAGGCACGGTCGCTTCGGTACCGCCCCAAGGTGGCCGCAAGCACCCGCAGCAGGAATTCCTGCAGGTCGATACGCGCAACATCCTGTTTATCTGTGGCGGTGCGTTCTCCGGGCTTGAAAAGGTTATCCAGCAGCGTTCCACCCGTGGCGGTATCGGTTTCGGCGCGGAAGTGCGCAGCAAGGAAGAAGGCAAGAAGGTGGGCGAGTCCCTGCGTGAAGTCGAACCTGACGATCTGGTCAAGTTCGGTCTGATCCCGGAATTCGTCGGTCGTCTGCCGGTCCTGGCGACGCTGGACGAGCTGGATGAGGCTGCGTTGATTCAGATCCTCACCGAGCCGAAAAACGCCCTGACCAAGCAGTACGCCAAGCTGTTCGAGATGGAAGGTGTGGACCTCGAGTTCCGTACCGATGCGCTCAAATCAGTGGCCAAGCGCGCACTGGAGCGCAAGACCGGTGCACGTGGTCTGCGCTCGATCCTCGAAGGCGTGTTGCTCGACACCATGTACGAAATCCCCTCGCAGTCCGAGGTGAGTAAAGTGGTGATCGACGAAAGCGTTATCGAAGGCAAGTCCAAGCCACTGTATATCTATGAAAACAGTGAGCCGGCTGCCAAGGCTGCACCTGACGCGTAAGCGTCTTTGCAGTGGCGGTACAAGCAAGGGGCCTTTTTGGGGCCCCTTGTTTTTTTGGGGTATTTTTGCAGGACGGCTGATTAAATCGCGTTTATTCATGCGTTTAAGTGCTGGCATTGAGCTTGTTTTTTTTGCATGCAACCCCCATCTTGGTTTCAAGCTTATTTTTCAACTGTCATAGAGGCGAAATCATGAAGACAACCATCGAATTGCCTCTCCTGCCGTTGCGTGATGTCGTCGTCTATCCGCACATGGTTATCCCGCTGTTCGTGGGGCGCGAGAAGTCTATCGAAGCCCTCGAGGCTGCGATGACGGGCGACAAGCAGATCCTGCTGCTGGCCCAGAAGAATCCTGCTGATGATGATCCGGGCGAAGACGCCCTGTATCGCGTCGGCACCGTTGCCACTGTCCTGCAATTGCTCAAGCTGCCCGACGGTACCGTCAAGGTGCTGGTGGAGGGCGAGCAGCGCGGCGCGGTCGAGCGTTTCATGGAGGTGGACGGCCACCTGCGCGCCGAAGTGGCGCTGATCGACGAAGTCGAAGCCCCTGAGCGTGAATCCGAAGTCTTCGTGCGCAGCCTGCTTTCGCAGTTCGAACAGTATGTGCAGCTGGGCAAGAAAGTCCCGGCGGAAGTCCTGTCGTCCCTCAACAGCATCGATGAGCCGAGCCGCCTGGTCGACACCATGGCTGCGCATATGGCGCTGAAAATCGAGCAGAAACAGGACATCCTCGAGATCATCGACCTGTCGGCCCGTGTCGAGCATGTACTGGCACTGCTGGACGGTGAAATCGACCTGCTGCAGGTCGAGAAGCGCATTCGTGGCCGCGTGAAGAAACAGATGGAGCGCAGCCAGCGCGAGTACTACTTGAATGAGCAGATGAAGGCCATTCAAAAAGAACTCGGCGACGGCGAGGAAGGCCACAACGAGATCGAAGAGCTGAAAAAGCGTATCGATGCCGCCGGCCTGCCGAAGGACGCGCTGACCAAGGCCACGGCCGAGCTGAACAAACTCAAGCAAATGTCGCCGATGTCGGCCGAAGCCACCGTGGTTCGCTCCTATATCGACTGGCTGGTGCAAGTGCCGTGGAAGGCCCAGACCAAGGTCCGCCTGGACCTGACCCGCGCCGAAGAAATCCTCGATGCCGATCACTACGGCCTTGAAGAGGTCAAGGAACGCATCCTCGAATACCTCGCCGTGCAAAAGCGCGTGAAGAAAATTCGTGGTCCGGTGTTATGCCTGGTCGGGCCTCCCGGGGTGGGTAAAACCTCTCTGGCGGAGTCCATCGCCAGCGCGACCAACCGCAAATTTGTCCGCATGGCCCTGGGTGGCGTGCGTGACGAGGCGGAAATCCGCGGCCATCGCCGGACGTATATCGGTTCGATGCCAGGAAGATTGATTCAAAAAATGACCAAAGTGGGCGTGCGCAACCCGCTGTTCCTGCTCGATGAAATCGACAAGATGGGCAGCGATATGCGTGGCGATCCAGCGTCGGCGCTGCTTGAGGTGCTCGATCCCGAGCAGAACCACAACTTCAACGACCATTATCTGGAAGTCGATTACGACCTCTCCGACGTGATGTTCCTGTGCACCTCCAACTCCATGAACATTCCGCCGGCGTTGCTGGACCGGATGGAGGTGATTCGTCTACCGGGTTACACCGAAGACGAGAAGATCAACATCGCGATCAAATACCTCGCGCCCAAGCAGACGTCGGCCAACGGCCTGAAGAAAGGCGAGATCGAGTTTGACGTCGAAGCGATCCGAGACATCGTGCGCTATTACACCCGCGAGGCCGGTGTACGGGGCCTTGAGCGCCAGATCGCGAAGGTTTGCCGCAAAGCAGTCAAGGAACATGCACTGGAAAAACGCTTCTCGGTGAAGGTGACGGCCGATGCGCTGGAACATTTCCTCGGTGTGCGTAAATTCCGCTACGGCCTGGCCGAGCAGCAGGATCAGGTAGGGCAGGTGACGGGCCTGGCGTGGACCCAGGTGGGCGGCGAGTTGCTGACGATCGAAGCTGCCGTGATTCCGGGCAAGGGCCAGTTGATCAAGACCGGCTCCCTCGGCGATGTGATGGTCGAATCGATCACCGCCGCGCAGACCGTGGTGCGCAGCCGTGCCAAGAGCCTGGGGATCCCCCTGGACTTCCACCAGAAGCACGACACCCATATCCACATGCCGGAAGGGGCGACCCCGAAGGATGGCCCCAGCGCGGGTGTAGGCATGTGCACGGCCCTGGTGTCGGCATTGACGGGCATTCCGGTGCGTGCCGATGTGGCAATGACCGGTGAAATTACCCTGCGCGGCCAGGTATTGGCCATCGGCGGTCTGAAAGAGAAATTGCTCGCCGCGCACCGGGGTGGAATCAAGACCGTGATCATTCCCGAAGAGAATGTCCGCGACCTGAAGGAAATTCCAGACAATATTAAACAGGATCTTCAGATCAAACCGGTTAAATGGATTGACGAAGTCCTGCAAATTGCGCTGCAATACGCGCCGGAGCCCTTGCCGGATGTGGCTCCGGAGATTGTCGCGAAGGACGAAAAACGCGAGTCGGATTCCAAGGAAAGAATTAGCACGCATTAAAGTGCTGGAGCCTGGGGGGCTTCCTTGACAGCTTTTTAGAGCCCTTGTTATAAAGCGGCTCTTAAGTGTCTGTTGGCCATCCAGCACTGGTTTTTGCTTTTTACCAAAAAACTTAGAATCATACTCATAGATATATAAGGGGACTTAGAGTGAACAAGTCGGAACTGATTGATGCTATCGCTGCATCCGCTGATATCCCGAAAGCTGCTGCCGGCCGTGCGCTGGACGCAGTAATCGAATCCGTCACTGGCGCTCTGAAGGCCGGCGACTCCGTGGTACTGGTAGGCTTCGGTACTTTCTCTGTGACTGACCGCCCAGCTCGCACTGGCCGTAACCCACAGACCGGCAAAGCACTGCAAATCGCTGCTGCCAAGAAACCAGGTTTCAAAGCCGGTAAAGCCCTGAAAGAAGCCGTTAACTAAGCTTCGATCAAGCCTTTGCTTACCCGGGTCGGACGCAGGTCTGGCCTGGCAGCGGAGCGGTAGCCGGCCCGAGTATCCATCGGGTCGCCACGCCGGGGGTCAGCGTTAAAACTCCCGTCCGCTCCGCCAGTTACGAGAAGGCGCATCCTCGGATGCGCCTTTCTTCTATCCGGATTCTACCCACGCTCCACGGTTGCCTATTTTGATGTTCAACCGTTTCTGGGGGACGCATGCTGCAAAATATCAGGGACAATTCACAAGGCTGGATTGCCAAGACCATTATCGGGATCATCGTCGCATTGATGGCGTTCACCGGTATCGAGGCTATTTTCCAGGCTTCGGGTAATAACAAGCAGGACGTGGCCAAGGTCAACGGTGAGGAAATCACCCAGACCGAACTGAGCCAGGCCGTTGATATGCAACGGCGCCAGCTGATGCAACAACTGGGCAAGGATTTCGATGCTTCCCTGTTGGACGAGAAACTGCTGCGCGATGCGGCCCTCAAGGGCCTGATCGATCGCAAGCTGCTGCTGCAAGGCGCTGCGGATTCCAAGTTCGGCTTCTCGGAAGCGGCTTTGGACCAGGTGATCCTGCAGACGCCGGAGTTCCAGGTGGATGGCCAGTTCAACGCCGAGCGCTTTGACCAGGTGATTCGTCAACTGGGCTATAGCCGCCTGCAATTCCGTCAGATGATGACCCAGGAAATGCTGATCGGTCAGGTTCGCGCAGGCATCGCCGGCAGTGGTTTCGTGACCGATGCCGAGGTGCTGGCATTCGCCCGTCTGGAAAAACAGACGCGCGATTTTGCCACCGTCAACATCAAGGCTGACCCGGCAGCGGTGAAACTCACCGACGACGAAGTCAAGGCGTACTACGACCAGCATGCCAAGGAGTTCATGACCCCGGATCAGGTCGTCATCGACTACCTGGAGCTGAAGAAGTCGTCCTTCTTCGACCAGGTCACCGTCAAGGACGATGAGCTGCAGGCCGCCTATGAGAAAGAAACCGCCAACCTCGCTGAACAGCGTCGTGCCGCGCACATTCTGATCGAGGTCAACGACAAGGTCACCGAGGCGCAAGCCAAGGCCAAGATCGAAGACATCCAGGCGCGCCTGGCCAAGGGCGAACAGTTTGACGCCCTGGCCAAAGAGTTCTCTCAGGACCCGGGTTCGGCCAACAATGGCGGCGATCTCGGCTTTGCCGGTCCCGGTGTCTACGATCCGGACTTCGAGACGGCGCTGTACGGCCTCAAGCAAGACCAGGTGTCCGCGCCGGTGCGCAGCGCCTTCGGTTGGCACTTGATCAAGCTGCTGGGCGTTGAAGCGCCAGAAGTGCCGACGTTCGCCAGCCTGAAAGACAAGCTGACCCGCGAGCTCAAGACCCAGCAGGTTGAACAGCGCTTTGTCGAAGCGACCAAGCAGTTGGAAGATGCGGCATTCGAGGCTTCCGACCTGGCCCAGCCGGCGTCCGATCTGAAATTGACCGTACACACGTCGGCGCCGTTCGGCCGTGAAGGTGGCGAAGGCGTCGCGGCCAACCGTGCCGTGGTCACCGCTGCGTTCAGTCCGGAAGTGCTGGATGAGGGTGCCAACAGCAGCGCCATCGAGCTGGACCCGGAAACCATCATCGTGCTGCGCGCCAAAGAGCACCTCAAGCCTGCCCAGCTGCCGCTGGAAAAGGTTGAGGCGGCGATCCGCACGCAGATGACCAAGGAGCGTGCGAGCGCTGCCGCCAAAACCCGTGCCGACGAGTTGATCGCCAGCCTGCGTGATGGCAAGACCGCACTGGACCAGCCGATTGACGGCCAGGCCTGGAAGGTGACTGAAGCGGCGACCCGTGGCCAGGAAGGCGTCGACCCTGCTGTGCTGCAAGCGCTGTTCCGCATGCCCAAGCCAGCGGCCAAGGACAAGCCGACCTTCACCACCGTCACTCTGCGCGACGGCAGCCTGGTGATCGTGCGCTTGAACGGTGTCAACGAAGCGGCAGCCCCTACGGACGAAGAAAAAGCGCAATACCGCCGCTTCCTCGCTTCCCGTATCGGCCAGCAGGACTTCGCGGCGTACCGCAAGCAGCTGGAAACCCAGGCAGACATCAAGAAGTTCTGATGTTGGCTTGACTAAAAAGACCCCGTCCTGAAAAGGCCGGGGTCTTTTTTTGCGTGCGTTAAAGCCTGCGACTTCTGCTTCTCACGTCTTCTTGCCCGAGAACCTGAGTTTGCCCCAGGTCAGCCCGATGACTGCGGCCAGGGTCGAGGCCGTCAATACGCTCAGCTTGGCCGCCGAGAGCAAGGCCGGGTCGGAGAACGCCAGGGACGAGATGAAGATCGACATGGTGAAACCGATCCCCGCCAGCAGGCCGACCAGGCCGACACCTGCCCAGCTGACGCCGTCCGGCAGCCTGCAGAGGTTGAGCTTGACCAGGGTGACACTGGCCAGCATCACGCCCAGGGGTTTGCCGAGCACCAGGGCGAAGATAACGCCCATGAACACGCCGTGGGGCAGGGGATCGTCCAGGTTGAAGCCGCTCAGGCTTACGCCGGCGTTGGCCAGCGCGAACAGCGGCATCACGCCGAACGCCACCCACGGGTGCAACGCCGATTGCACCCGCTGCACGGGCGGTAACAGCTCGCGCTGTGCGTGGCGCAATTGCTTGAGTGGCTGGGCAACCTGTCCGGGGCCTTCCGGCGACTGCGAGAAGCGCTCCATCAATTCGGCGAACGTACGGCCGATGGTGTCCAGCGGACGCTCGGTGGTGGGCTTGGAGTTGACCGGGGTCATCAGTCCCAGGATCACGCCGGCGAGCGTCGGGTGAACGCCGGTCTTGAGCAGGCCGAACCACACAATTGCTCCGGGCAGCAGGTAGATAGCGGCTTTGCCGATGCCCATGCGCTGGAAAACCACCACCAGCGCAAGCCCGGCGGCGGCAATCACCAGCCCCATGTAGTCGAGGCTGGCGGTGAAGAAAACGGCGATGATCAGGATCGCCACGATGTCATCGATGATTGCCAGGGCCAGCAGCAAAACACGCACGCCACTGGGAATCGACTTGCCCAACAGTGCCAGCACGCCGACAGCAAAGGCGATGTCTGTCGCGGTGGGCACGGCCCAGCCACTGGCGGCGGCGGTGCCGTGGTTGAGCAGGGTGTAAATGATCGCCGGCATCAGTACGCCGCCCAGCGCGGCACCCAATGGCAAGGTGGCCAGCTTCAGGTTGGCGAGCGCGCCGTCCTTGATTTCCTGACGAATCTCGGCGCCCACCACCAGGAAGAAGATGGTCATCAGGCCGTCATTGACCAGGAAATGCAGGGAGCGCGACACGCTGTAGTCGCCCAGCCCAAGGGTGACCGGCGTGTTCCAGAAGTGCTCATAGGTGTCGGCCGCTGCACTGTTGGCCCAGATCAAGGCCACGATGGCGGCCAATAGCAGGACGATGCCGCTGACGGCCTCAATATGTGAAAAGCGCTCGAGGGCAGACAGCGCGCCCTCGGTCAAACGCTGGGGGCGGGGGATAGCGGGGTGTTTATCAGGCACGACAAGGCTCCATTGGCGGCCCGACCAACGCTTAACGTTTAACCTGCGCTGTGCCCTATGCAGCAACGCACCCAGGACGATAATAGGAAGTTGGGGAATAAGTTGTAAACAAACTTGTCATAGTCATTGGCGCCGTTCAAAAAACCTGTGACGTTTTACCGACAGGAATGCGCGCGCCAACCCCTCGTTCTGTTGCACAATACCGCCCGGACTGTTTTTCTCAGGATTTTCGATGTCGACATCATTTCACTTGCGAAACCTCGGGTTGGCGCTGGTGCTGGCGGGCGCGGCGGGTTGCTCGTCACCCAAGACCGCTATTTACGAACATGAGAATTTCGACGACTCCGGTACGTTTTCCCGCGATTACCCGGTGAGCGATATAGCGGCTTGTGAAGCGGCGCGCCGTGCCCTGCTGAGCCAGGGCTATATCATCACCAGCAGCGATCCGAAGCTGGTGGCCGGCAACAAGAGTTTCCAGCAGACCGGCGAGACCCACCTGCAGATCAGCTTCAACGTGGTGTGTGCCGCCGATGGCAAAGGCAGCAACCATTCGACTATGTTTGCCAACGCTCTGCAGGACCGCTATGCGCTGAAGAAGGTCAACAACTCCGCAAGTCTTGGGGTTGGGGTGCTGGGTTCGGTGTCGATGCCGATCGGCTCCACCGATGACTCGATGGTCAAGGTGGCGAGCGAGACCGTCTCGGCGCCCAAGTTCTATGAGCGTTACTTTGCCTTGGTGGATGTGTTCCTGCCCCAGGAAGTGAAGCAGGCTGAGCATATACCCGAGAAGCCCAAGGATGAGCTTGGCATGCCTGAACCGAAAGCCGCGCCGGCCGCCGAGAAGCTTGAAACACCTCAAGAAGCGCCCGCAACCCCTGCCGGTGCGCAGCCACTGGCACCGCCACCGGAGGCCGAACCCATCGCGCCGAGCGTAGAGCCAGTGCCGCAGACCGCACCAGAGACCCCAGCCATAGAGTCCGCGCCCGCGCCGACCAACCCCAGCCTGCCGGCGCCGACAGAGGCGATTCCAGCCCTGCCAACGCCAGCGCAATGACTCAGACCGTTACGGGGTCAGTCTTGTCGACGTTGATCCCGTAGCGGTTGATTGCCTCCGCGATTTTGTCACGACCGATCACACCGTCATCCGCCAGTGCCTTCAACGTCGCCAGCACGATGAAGTGGCGGTCCACTTCAAAAAACTCGCGCAAGGCTTCCCGGGTATCCGACTGCCCGAAACCGTCGGTTCCCAGCGCCACAAAGCGGCGACCGTGTACGAAGGGGCGAATCTGATCGGCGAATAATTTCATGTAGTCCGTCGCTGCCACCACCGGCCCGGCTTTGCCGACAAGGCACTGCTCCACGTAGCTCAGACGCGGTTCACTTTCCGGATGCAGCAGGTTCCAGCGCTCTACGGCGTGCCCGTTACGGCGCAGCTCGGTCAGGCTGGTGACGCTCCAGACATCGCTGTATAGACCGAAGTCTTCCTCGAGCAGTGCCGCTGCAGCGATGACTTCGCGCAGGATCGAACCGCTTCCCATGAGTTGCACCCGCGCATCCGGGTGTGTGCTCAGCGGATACATCCCTTTGAGAATCCCATCTTCCACGCCTTCGGGCATTGCCGGGTGCGGGTAGTTTTCGTTGAGCAGGGTGATGTAGTAGTAAATGTCTTCCTGTTCGACATACATGCGCCGCATGCCCTCGCGAATAATCACCGCCAGCTCGTAGGCAAAGGTCGGATCGTAGGCCACGCAGCAAGGCACTACCGAGGCCAGGATATGGCTGTGCCCGTCGTCATGCTGCAACCCTTCGCCCATCAAGGTAGTGCGCCCGGCCGTGGCACCCAGCAGAAAGCCGCGGGCTCGTGCGTCGCCCGCTGCCCAGGCCAGGTCGCCGACGCGCTGGAAGCCGAACATCGAATAGAAAATATAGAACGGTAGCGTCATCAGGCCATGGTTGCTGTAGGACGTACTCGCCGCGATCCAGGAAGAAATGGCACCTGATTCATTCAGGCCTTCCTGCATGATCTGTCCGTCCTTGGTCTCTTTGTAGTAGCTCAGTTGCCCGGCGTCCTGCGGGGTGTAAAGCTGGCCGACGGCGGAGTGGATGCCGATCTGCCGGAACAGGCTTTCCATGCCGAAGGTGCGCGACTCGTCCGGCACGATGGGGACGATCAGCTTGCCCAGATGCGGGTCTTTGAGCAGCGTGCCGAGAATGCGGACAAACGCCATGGTGGTGGAAATAGCGCGCTCGCCGGTGTCTTTGAGTTGAGTGGCGAATGCGGACAGGGGTGGAATAGTCAACGGGGCCACGTCAGTGTGCCGGGCGGGCACATACCCGCCCAGCGCCTTGCGCCGGGCATTGAAGTAGCGGGCTTCTGCGCTGTCGGCCGCCGGCTTGAGGTATGGGATTTCGTCGAGCTGGTCATCGGCCACGTTCAGCCCGAAGCGGTCGCGGAAGGCTTTTACCGCGTCAGCACCCATCTTCTTCAGTTGATGATTGATGTTCTGGCCTTCGCCAGCTTCGCCCATGCCGAAGCCCTTGACGGTCTTGGCCAGGATCACCGTGGGCTGGCCCTTGTGGCGCACTGCGGCGGCGTAGGCGTTGTAGACTTTGAGCGGGTCATGGCCGCCCCGTGAGAGTTTCCAGATATCGTCGTCGGACATGTCCGCAACCAGTGCGAGCAACTCCGGGTATTTGCCGAAGAAATGCTCGCGCACGTAGGCGCCATTCTGGGATTTGTAATTCTGGTAATCGCCGTCCACGCATTCCATCATGCGCTGGCGCAGCAAGCCGCTGCGGTCCTTTTCCAGCAGCGCATCCCAGCCACCGCCCCAGATGACCTTGATCACATTCCACCCGGCGGCGCGGTACACACTCTCGAACTCCTGAATCACCTTGGCATTACCGCGCACCGGGCCGTCCAGGCGCTGCAGGTTGCAGTTGACGACGAAGATCAGGTTGTCGAGTTTTTCGCGACCGGCCAGGGAAATGGCGGCCAGCGATTCCGGCTGGTCCATCTCGCCGTCACCGAGGAACGCCCATACCTTGCGACCCTGGTGTTGCTTGAGGTCGCGAAACTCCAGGTAACGCATGAAGCGCGCCTGATAAGCCGCAGTGATCGGCCCCAGGCCCATGGACACTGTAGGGAATTGCCAGAAGTCCGGCATCAGCCGTGGGTGAGGGTAGGAAGACAGCCCTTCGCCACCGGCCTCGCGGCGAAAGTTATCCAGTTGGGCCTCGTTGAGGCGGCCTTCCAGATACGCGCGGCCGTAGATGCCAGGGGAGGAGTGGCCCTGGATGTACACGAGGTCGCCGTCAAAGGTGTCGGTTCGGCCACGAAAGAAATGGTCAAAGCCTACGTCGTACAGCACTGCGGCTGACGCATAGGTCGCAATATGCCCACCCACGCCTGAGTGTTTGCCGGCACGCAATACCATCGCCACGGCATTCCAGCGGATAAACGCATTGGTCCGCCGTTCAATGTCCAGGTCGCCGGGGTAGGGCAGTTGGCGTTCGACAGCAATGGTATTGACGTAAGGGGTGGTTACGCGCCCGTAGAAGTCGCCATGGCGCGCGACGTCGAAATCCAGCAGTTGGTCGATCAGGTAATGGGCGCGAGGGCGGCCTTCGGCAGACAGCACCGATTCGATGGAGTCCAGCCACTCGCGGGTTTCCTGCGGATCGTTGTCCAGGGATGCTGCGTTATTGGGATTCATATGAGACTCCAGGGTAGGCGGATTCCGGGCGGCGAACGCCTTGTGGGCGTGCTGCGATGTAGTTGCAATTGCAACGATATGCCGGAATTTAGCCCGGGATGAGCTACTATTGCAACCTTCTTGAAATTTCCCGGATGGTGTTGCATGTCGTCGAAAGAGCCTGATGTATGGTTCCGTTTTGTCAGGGCCCACAGGACGGTCATCCGTGAGATCGAGCGCCGTCTGGGTGAAGCGCAACTGCCGCCGTATGCCTGGTACGACGCGCTGTGGGGCTTGGAAAGCGGTCCTGAAGGCACCCGCCGTATGCATGAATTGGCCGATGTGCTGGCCATTGAGCGTTACAACCTCACGCGCCTGGTCGACCGCCTTGAAAAGGACGGCCTGGTGGTGCGTTCGCGTTCCGACGGTGATGGCCGCGCGGCGTTTGCCTCGATCACCGAGGCGGGTCGTACGCTGCGCAAAAAGATGTGGAAAATCTACGAAAGCACCGTGGATGAGCTGTTTTTGTCACAAATCGAGCCTGAGCATCGCCAGGCGTTTGCCGATGCGCTGCAGCGTACGGCGGGGTTGGCGATGGAGGCCGGCGTGCAAACCCGTAGCCGGCGCAAGGCATGAATGTGATCAAACGTGGCCGGGTCATTTCAGGTCATACCGTTGCAGGGCTTCTTCCACTGTTTGTGTATCGACATGCCCTTCATCGGCCAACGCCTTCAAGGCCAGCACTGCAATCCAGTAGCGGTTCGGCGCGCCTGCCTGCACCGAGCCTGCGCCCAGCGCTATGAAGCGTGTGTCCACATGCGCGGCCAACGGGTCGACAACCGCCTGCGGGTAGCCAGTGACGGCAATCACCGGTGTTCGGCTCCCCGCCAGGCAGTCGCGCAGATGGCTGCTGCGTCTGGGCGCGCATGGATGCAGGCGGTTCCAGCGCTCAGCTGCCGCCGCCTCACGGGCCAGTCGGGTGTAGCTGGGGCAACTCCATACGTGCGCCGTGATACCCCATTGCTGCTCCAGCAATAGCGCGGCGTGCAGGACCTCTTCCAAGGCTCGACCGGCACCCAGCAAGCGCACGTGCTCCACGCCGGCAGTGCGCCGGACGAGGTACATGCCCTTGATCGCACCTTCGCGGTCCAGCGTCTGCGGTGCGAGGGTGCTGTGCTGATCATGCAGCGCCAGGTAATAAAACCCTGGCTGGCCATCCACGTACAGCGTACGTAACCCGCCCAGCACGATGGCCCGTGCCTCTTCGCCCGAGGCCGGGTCATAGGGCGTACAGCGTGGATGGCTCGCCAGCCACAATGGCAGCGACGGTTGCGCGCCCTTCGGCCACGGGGATGGCTGGGTTTCACTGTCATTGCACAAAATGCCGCGCTGGGCGGTCTGGTGTGACAGTGCACACAGCTGTGCAGACGACGTGGCGCTGTGCAGGTAGAGCATCGGTTTTTCTCCGGTATTGCACGCAAACCAGGTGGGCCAGTTACCCGGGCGCCGACTGCGCGACTGGCCGCGAATCACCCAGGCCTGGCGGCTGGATTCCAGCGCGCCGGCCATGCTCAGGACCGTGTACAGCGGTGAGCTGCGCGAGTAGGCGCGCGTGTCAAGTGCGTCGATGCACAGCTGCGCAGCGAGTGCGGTAGAGGCGGGCATGGGGCGTGGCTCCTGGCGACAGAGGTGCCTACCCTAATGGAATTGGTCAGTTGATTGCAATTGCAATGATTGCAATAGTGCCTCGGTCTTCCGGCTAAATCAGTCCGCCGCTGCCGCGTTTAATCTTCACGTGCGGGAACATAAAGGCGCAGACATTTTTTCGTCATGACGGCACTTTAGTCTGGTCGTGCAGGTCATTAATTGCGCTGGCGCTTTTATCTCAACAAGGAGTCCACCATGGACGATTACCAGGAAGAACTGCTGGAGTACCAGGCATTCGAACTCGACCCACTGGATCCGGTCGACGATGCCACCGAGCTGTAAGCCCGACTTCAGGCGGAATGCCGCTGACTGCGGCGAAATTCCCCTGGGGTCTGGTTGTTCCAGCGCCTGAAGGCGCGTTGGAAGGCTTGGGCTGAGGCAAAACCGAGCAAGTAGGCGATCTCGCCAAAGGCCAGTTCCGTGTCGCGAATGTAGGTCATGGCCAGATCGCGGCGGGTATCGTTGAGAATCGCGCGAAATTGCGTGCCTTCGTCGGCCAGTTTACGGCGCAGCGTCCAGGTGGGCAGCTTCAGGCGTGCCGCCACTTCTTCCAGGTCGGGTTCCCGGCCACCATTGAGCATCGGCCCCAGCAGCCGAGTAATGCGCTCGCGCAGGCTGCGGGTGCGGGTCAGTTGCTCCAGTTCCCTTTCACACAGCTGTAACAACAGGTGCCAGGTACTCGGGCAGTGCTGTGGGTTGCGCAGGGCCAGGGTGGCCTGGTCAAGGCGTAGTTGATTGCTGTCGGCGCCGAACTGCACCGGACTGTCTCCCAGCACGCCATACAACGAGCTGTATTCGGGGACCTGGAACTCGATTTCGATACGCTGCGCCTGCACCGGCTGTTGCGCCAGGCTCGACAGTTGATGCAGCCAGCCGGCGATGATCGAGTCCACCACAAAGCGGTTATAGGCATTGTAGGGGCTGATGGAATAGAACCGCAGCCAGGCGCCTTCGGCGTCCTCATGAAAGCTCGATTGCCCACGGTAGTTGGAGCCATACAGCGGTTCGAAGCGGGTCAGCGTGCGCGCGGCCTCGCGTACGGTCGGAGCCTGGGCGGCGGTCACCCCGGCGAGCCCGGCCTGGCTCAGGCGACTGAGCTGACCCATGCGCAGGCCCAGCCCCGGATCGCCGGTCAGTTGGATGGCCGCATGCCCCAGGCGCATATAGCGCGGGATCGACAAGCGCGCACCCGCTTCGGCCAGGCGTGCCGGGTCCAGGCCGTATTGCAGCAACAAAGGTTGCGGGTCCAGGCCGTGGCTCTGGATGGCATCGGCCAGGGTGTGCACGAAGCCCACCGACAGATCCCCCAGGCGCACCGGCTTCACGCGGTTACAGCCAGATATTGAGCAGGCGCGCGCCACGGGCTTCGCCGTCGGCGAACAGTTGCCCGTTGCGGCTCAGAAAGCTCTGCCCGGCGCTGCCCAGGTCCCAGAACTGGCCACGCAAAAACACGCTCATGCCCGCTGTGGCCTGGCTGATCGGTGGTTGGCTGATCAGGGTCAGGCGGCGCCAGGCTTCGCCCTCGCTGGTTTCTTCGGGCTTGAGGCTGACTTCCGAGGGGGTCGATACGCTCTTGAAGCCGCGCCACGGGCGGTCCCAGGTGTCACGTCCGGTCACATAGGCCGGCACGGCAATCAGTTGGGCGCCTTGTTCATTGAGCTTGCGGTAGTTATCCGGGTACCAGCTGTCGCTGCCGATCAGCACGCCCAGGCGCCCGGCCGGGGTGTCGACCACGCTGACGATGTTTTCATCGCCGGGTTCGATGAAGCCGCGCTCGTCGTAGATCGGATAAAGCTGACGCTGCGGCTGGCCCAGGGGCAAACCATCGGCGGCAAATACCACGCTGACGTTGTACAGCGCGCCATGGCCGACCTGCAGTTGCCCCAGGGTCACACTGGGGTTGGGCAGGGCGATGGAACCGGCCACCAGGGTCACGCCGAATTCCTTGGCCAGGCCGCCGAACAGCACTTGGTAATCGCGCGCCATGCCGGGGGCTTTCATGCGCAGGTACGCATCATCCATGCGGTTGTCGCCGGTGGCGCTGATCCAGGCGCGCAGGAACGGCAACGGGTTGCTGATCGACAGCCAGTTCATCGCGTCCTTGAGGTGAGTGGCCTGGTACAGCTCGTTTTTCTCGCCGGCCAGCATCAGCCAGGTGCCGACATGTTCCGGCAGCACGACGACGGTCTTGTCGTTGATCAAACCCTGTTCGCGGGCCTTTTGCAGGTAGGCCGAGAGCTTCAGGTGCAGGCGCTCCAGGCTCTGGTAATCGGCGGGGAACAGCTCCGGCTGGATGCCCAGCAGGTTGCCACGCTCGGCCGGCTGGCCTTCATTGACCGCGAGGGTGATGCGCAGGTCCGACAGGTAATGCGCCACAGGGCGCTCCTGGGTCCAGACCAGATACGCGGCGAGGGCGGCAACCAGGGCCATGGTGACGGTGAATATGAGTAATTTGCGCATGGGGCAACAGACAACAGACCGGGGGCAGGGTTCGCGACTAGGGTAGGTCCCCTGGCCCGGCTTGCCAAGGGTTGCTGTGCATTTGGATCAATAAGTTGTGAGTTTCAGTCATTGAGCGGTAGGTGATCGCCTCTTAGTCTGTGGGACATAAACCGATGGGGTGCCATTCGAGCCCTCCACGTCCCGTGATGATCCGTTGTGGAGCTGTACCATGACCGCTGCTGCCTACCCGCACCTGCTGGCCCCGTTGGACCTGGGTTTTACCACCCTGCGCAACCGTACCCTGATGGGTTCGATGCACACTGGCCTGGAAGAAAAGCCCGGCGGTTTCGAGCGCATGGCGGCTTATTTCGCCGAGCGCGCCCGTGGCGGCGTCGGCCTGATGGTGACCGGTGGCATAGGCCCGAACGATGAGGGCGGCGTGTATGCCGGTGCGGCCAAGCTGACCACCGACGAAGAGGCGCAAAAGCACCGGATTGTCACCCGGGCCGTCCACGACGCCGGTGGCAAGATCTGCATGCAGATCCTGCATGCCGGGCGTTATGCCTACAGTCCCAAGCAGGTGGCGCCGAGTGCGATCCAGGCACCGATCAACCCGTTCAAGCCCAGGGAACTGGACGAGGAGGGCATCGAGAAGCAGATTCAGGATTTCGTCACCTGCTCGCTGCTGGCCCAGGTCGCCGAGTACGACGGCGTGGAAATCATGGGTTCCGAAGGTTACTTCATCAACCAGTTCCTGGCCGCCCACACCAACCATCGCACCGACCGCTGGGGCGGCAGCTTTGAAAACCGTATGCGCCTGGCCGTGGAAATCGTGCGCCGGGTGCGTGAAGCGGTCGGCCCGAATTTCATCATCATTTTCCGCCTGTCGATGCTCGACCTGGTCGAGGGTGGCAGCGTCTGGGGAGAAGTCGTGCAGTTGGCCAAGGCCATCGAGCAGGCCGGCGCGACCCTTATCAATACCGGTATCGGCTGGCACGAAGCGCGTATCCCGACCATTGCCACCAAAGTGCCGCGCGCCGCGTTCAGCAAGGTCACCGCCAAGCTGCGGGGCGCGGTGCAGATTCCGCTGATCACCACCAACCGCATCAACACCCCGGAAATCGCCGAGCAGATTCTCGCCGAGGGCGATGCCGATATGGTCTCGATGGCGCGGCCGTTTCTCGCCGACCCGGAGTTCGTCAACAAGGCCGCGGCCGGGCGCGCCGACGAGATCAATACTTGCATCGGCTGCAATCAGGCGTGCCTGGACCACACCTTCGGCGGCAAGCTGACGACCTGCCTGGTCAACCCGCGGGCGTGCTATGAGACCGAGCTCAACTACCTGCCCGTGCAGCAGATCAAGAAAATTGCGGTCGTCGGTGCAGGTCCTGCCGGGCTGGCTGCTGCTACCGTGGCTGCCGAGCGCGGGCACCAGGTGACCTTGTTCGATTCGGCCAGCGAGATTGGCGGCCAGTTCAACATCGCCAAGCGCATACCGGGCAAGGAAGAGTTTTTCGAAACCCTGCGCTACTTCAAACGCAAAGTGCAGACCACCCACGTCGAGCTGTGCCTCAACACCCGTGTTGATGTGGCGCAACTGGTGGCGGGCGGTTATGACGACGTGATCCTGGCCACCGGTATCGCACCGCGTACGCCGGCGATCCCGGGTGTGGAGAACGCCAAGGTGCTCAATTACCTGGACGTGATCCTGGAGCGCAAACCGGTCGGCAAGCGCGTGGCGGTGATTGGCGCGGGCGGTATCGGTTTTGACGTGTCGGAATTCCTGGTGCACCAGGGCGTGTCCACCAGTCTGGATCGCGAAGCGTTCTGGAAAGAGTGGGGCATCGACACCCAGCTCGAGGCCCGTGGCGGCGTGGCCGGGATCAAGCCTGAGCGCCATGCACCGGCGCGTGACGTGTTCCTGCTGCAACGCAAGACCTCCAAGGTCGGCGACGGCCTGGGCAAGACCACCGGCTGGATCCACCGTACCGGCCTGAAAAACAAACAGGTGCAGATGCTTAACAGCGTCGAATACCTGAAGATCGATGACGAAGGCCTGCATATCCGCATCGGCGCCGAGGGTGAGCCCCGGCTGCTGGCGGTGGACAATATCGTCATCTGCGCCGGCCAGGACCCGCTGCGCGAACTGCACGACGGCCTGGTCGCCGCCGGGCAGAACGTGCACCTGATCGGCGGTGCCGATGTGGCGGCAGAGCTGGACGCCAAGCGCGCCATCAACCAGGGCTCGCGCCTGGCCGCCGAGCTGTAAGTCGACGAAAGGGGGCGGTGGTAGACTGCCGCTCCTTTTCATGCAGATAACTTCCCGATGGGCCCTTTCGACTGGCTGCCTCACGCGCCCCTTGAACCTGTGCAGCTCGACTGGCTGAACGGGGTCGAGTTGGCGGTGCTGCGCCTGGACCGTATCGACCCGCTGATCAGCGGCAACAAGTGGTTCAAGCTCACCGAGCACCTGAACCAGGCCCGCGACGCGGGGGCTGACGGCATCATCAGCCTCGGCGGGGCGTACTCCAACCATCTGCACGCACTGGCGGCGGCCGGCAAGCGCTTTGGCTTTCCCACGGTCGGCCTGTTGCGCGGCCATCCTCAAGACACACCCACCGTGCTCGACCTCAGGGCGTTTGGCATGCAATTGCATTGGCTAGGTTACGGCGGCTATCGCGCACGCCATGAGCCGGGCTTCTGGTTGCCCTGGCGCGAACAGTATCCGCATCTTCATCCGGTACCGGAGGGCGGCGGCGGGCTGGCCGGAGCGCTGGGCTGCGGGGTGCTGGTCGAGCAGGCGCAGGCGCAGTTGAGCCAGCTCGGTTGGGCGGATTACGACGGCTGGTGGCTGGCAGCGGGCACCGGTACGACGTTGGCCGGGTTGGTCTTGGCCGAGGCCGGCAGGCGTACGGTCTACGGCGCATTGGCAGTGCCGGACGATCACGGTGTAGCGCAGAACGTAAGTGCCATGGTGCACAACGGTTACGCACTGATCGACGCCAGCCGAGGCGGCTTTGCCAAGGTCGATCCGCTGCTGCTCGATTTTATCGAACGCACCGAACAGGCCAGCGGTGTGCCGCTGGAGCCGCTATACACCGGCAAGGCACTGCTGGCGTTGAAGCAACAGATCGAGGCCGGACGCTTCGCCGCCGGTACGCGCCTGATCTTCATCCACACCGGCGGCCTGCAAGGCCGCCGAGGTTTCAACGTATAGAGCGGTCCCGTTGTGGGAGGGGGCTTGCCCGCGAAGACGTCGGCCCAGCAAACACTGGTGTCGGTTGACCCACCGCTATCGGGGGCAAGCCCCCTCCCACAGGGGATCTGCGCTAACTGACTGGCATCAGGGCTTGCCCTCGCTGAGGTGTATCAGTCGATGGATGTGTTGGCTGACTCAACGCGATCGGAAGCAAGCCCCCTCCCACCCGGCATCATTCGCAACGCCGTATTGTCGCGCAGCACATAGTGATGAAAGATTCCCGCCAGCGCATGCAGCCCGATCAGCCAGTAACCGATCTGGCCGAACAGCACATGCCAGCCTTCGATCTCCTTGGCCAGTGCCTTGTTTTCAGCGATCAGCGGCGGCAACTCCATCCCGTAGAACATCACCGAATGCCCCTCGGCACTGACGATCAGCCAGCCGGCAATCGGCATGCCGATCATCAACGCATACAGCGCGACGTGGGTCAGCGTCGCCAACAGGCGCTGCCATGGTGGCGGCGCCGGCACGATCTGCGGCGCCACGCCCAGGCTGCGGGCGAACAGGCGCAGCCACACCAGCACAAACACGGTGAGGCCGAACATAAAGTGCATTTCGACGATCAGCGTGCGCGCACCGCTGCCTTTGGGGAACTGGCCGCGTAACTCAATGCAGGCGTAGACCACCGCCAGGAGCACCACCATCAACCAGTGCAATGCAATCGACATGGTGCTGTAGCGCGTATCGGAATTTTTCCACGGCATCGTTGGGTCCTCACTCATCAGGGCATACCTCCGTTCTTTGGCGGAGTGGGTTAACTGTATGCCTGTTTGAAGCGCTTCGCCTGTTGTGAATGCCGGTGCATTGACCTTCGTCAGTTGCTTTGCGGCATTTCCCCGCGAGCCAGGCGTGCGTTGATATCGACGATAACCTGCGGCAGATCGGTAATGGTGTCCACGAGATAATGCGGGCGCGAGCCTTCGAACATCGCTTCGATACGCTGGCGCTCGCTGGCCAGTGTGGCGCTGTCCAGCGCCCGGAACTGCTCATAAGTCAGGCCCAGGGCGTTGCCGGAACAGGTCAGGGCCACAGTCCACATCCCGGCGCGTCGGCCTTCGAGGATACCCGGCACGGTGTCGTCGACTTTCACGCACGCCGCCACATCGTCAATGCCCAGCGCGATCACGTTAGCCAGCGCCTGGGCCGGCCATGGGCGGCCATTGGGCACCTCGTCGGTGGCGACCACATGGTCGGCCACGTAGCCGTTGCTGGCTGCCAGGGCGACCACCTTGTCCATCACTTGTTTGGGATAGCCGGAACAGGAGCCGATCTTGATGCCCTGGGCGCGCACGCTGGCAAGGGTGTCCAGGGCTCCGGGGATCAGGGCCGAGTGTTCGGCGATTTTCTCGATCTGCAGTGGCATGAAGCGTTGGTAGATAGCGCTCACGTCTGCGTCGGTGGGCGTGCGGCCGAAGGCCTTGCGATAACGTTCCGCGACCTGCGGCTGGTCGCAGAGGGTGCGGATATGGTCCCACTTGCCCATGCCCATCGGGCCACGGGCTTCTTCGATGGACACCTGCACGCCGAATTCGGCGAAAGCTTCGACAAAAATCTGCGTGGGGGCAAAGGAGCCGAAGTCGACCACGGTGCCGGCCCAGTCGAGGATGACGGCCTGGAGGGAGGTGGGGTTTTGATAGTTCATGGTGCGGGTCCTGTGTAAGGGGGCAATCAAATGTCCAGCACATGCATTTCCTGCAGCGCCTCGGCGATGGCCTTGACCGCCGCGCGCATGCCGGCCGCGTCGACATGGCCAATGCAGCCCACACGGAAGGTGTCCACCTGGGTCAATTTGCCCGGATAGAGGATGAAACCCTTGGCCTTGACCCGTTCGTAAAAGTCCGTGAACTGGTAGCGCGGGTCTTTCGGTGCGTGGAAGGTGACGATGATCGGTGCCTGGATCGCCGCCGGCAGAAAGCTGCGCAGGCGCAGTTCGGCCATGCCGTCCAGGAGTGCCCGGCAGTTATTGGCGTAGCGTTGATGGCGGGCGGGCAGGCCGCCTTCTTCATGGTATTGCACAAGCGCTTCGTGCAGCGCGGCGACCACGTGGGTGGGCGGGGTGAAGCGCCACTGGCCGGTGCGGGCCATGTAGCTGTGCTGGTCGAACAGGTCCATCGCCAGGGAATGAGAGTTGCCTCCGGCCGCAGCCAGCGCGGTCTTTTCGGCGAAGACGAAGCCCATGCCCGGCACGCCTTCCAGGCATTTGCCGGACGCGGCGATCAACGCGTCGAAGGGCACTTGCCGCGCATCGATCGGCAGTGCGCCGAAGGAACTCATGGCGTCGATGATCAAGCGCTTGCCGTGGCGTTTGACCACCTCGGCGATCTGCGCCAGCGGGTTGAGGATGCCGGTGCTGGTTTCACAGTGGATCAGCGCGACATGGGTGATCGCGGCGTCGGCGCGCAGCAGGCGGTCCACATCGGCGGCGGTGGTGGGCTCGTCTTCCGGGGTTTCGAAGCTGCTGTACGCGCGGCCAATGACTTCACAGATCTTCGCCAGACGTTTGCCGTAGGCGCCGTTGATCAGCACCAGCACCTTGCCGTCACGCGGCACGAGGGTGCCGATGGCGGCTTCGACGGCGAAGGTGCCGCTGCCCTGCAACGGCACGCAATGGTGACTGTCAGCGCCATGGATGATCGCCAACAAGTGCTCGCACACACGCGCGGTGAGGTGGTTGAAACGCTCATCCCATGAACCCCAGTCCACCATCATCGCCTGGCGCGTACGGTCGGAAGTGCTCAGGGGGCCTGGGGTCAGCAGGAGCGGCGCGGCAGGGGTCATCTCGGGTCCTCGTAAAACAACGGGTCGACTCTACGGCGCCTAAATTGCAGTTTGGCTTGTCATCAATCAAATTGTTTGTTGTTATGCGAGCTATCAGTGAGGCCGATAGCCATGAACCTGTTCCAATTGCGCGCATTCGACGCGGTGGCCCGCGAGGGCAGTTTTACCCGTGCAGCCGCCCGGCTGTTCATCAGCCAGCCGGCGGTGACCGGACACATCAAGGCCCTGGAAGAGCACTACCAGATCCCGTTGCTGCGCCGCACTGCGCGGCGGGTCGAGTTGACCGAGGAGGGCGCACGCCTGGCGGCGATCACCCGGGCGATCTTCGGCCTGGTGGATGAGGCGCAGGCCATGCTCGAAGCCAACCGCCAATTGCTCACCGGGCGCCTGGAAGTGGCGGCGGACGGACCGCATCTGGTGATGCCGATGATCGCGCGGCTGCGCGTCCTTTATCCGGGCGTCACCGTGAATCTGCGCCTGGGCAATGCCCAGGAAACCCTGGCGGCGTTGTTGTCCGAGCATGCAGATGTGGCGGTGTTGACCGAAGTGGAGCCGCGCAATGGCCTGCACCTGCACCCCTTGGGCGAGTCACGTATTTGCGCGCTGGTGCCGGCCATGCATGCGTGGGCGGGGCAGGCCGAGGGCATTGCACTGTCAGCGTTGAACGAAGAGATCATGGTGCTGCGCGAGCCCGGTTCCATCACCCGGCGTACCTTTGACGACGCCTGCATGGCTGCCAATGTGCGGCCCAGGGTGCTGCTGGAACTGGACAGTCGGGAGGCGGTGACCGAGGCCGTTGCGGCCGAGTTGGGCGTCGGGGTGGTGTCGTCGATGGAGGTCAGCCAGGACCCGCGTGTACGCGCTGTGCCGATTCGGGGCGATGGCCTGCTGAACCGGCATTGGCTTGGCTGCCTCGAGCGGCGCCGGTCGTTGCGCCTGATCCAGGCGTTTTTCGAGTTGGCGCCTTGAGGGTTTTTTGGTGGAACGATGCGTTGCTGCGCTATAAACTCTGCCCCCAAAGCGCCGGCCAGTAGACGTTTCGGCGCCATGGATAGTAGAGAGTGAGTCATGGGCGCACAGTGGAAAGTCAAACATAAAGAAGCGGCAGCCAATGCCAAGGGCAAGATTTTCGGCAAACTGGTGAAAGAAATCACCATCGCCGCCCGCAATGGTGCAGACACCTCGACCAACGCTCACTTGCGTCTGGTGGTGGAGCAGGCCAAGAAGGCCTCGATGCCCAAGGAAACCCTGGACCGCGCGATCAAGAAGGGTGCCGGTCTGCTCGGTGAGACCGTGCAGTACCACCGCGTCACCTACGAAGGTTTCGCGCCGCACCAGGTGCCGTTGATCGTCGAGTGCGTTACCGACAACATCAACCGCACCGTGGCGGAAATCCGCGTGGCGTTCCGTAAGGGCCAACTGGGGGCTTCCGGCTCGGTGGCCTGGGACTTCAACCACGTCGGCCTGATCGAGGCATCGCCGGACACCCCGGACGCTGATCCGGAAATGGCCGCCATCGAAGCCGGCGCCCAGGACTTTGAAGACGGCGAAGAAGCAGGCACCACCTTGTTCATCACCGAAACCACCGACCTGGACGCGGTGCAGAAAGCCTTGCCGGAACAGGGCTTCACCGTGCTGTCGGCCAAGCTGGGCTACCTCTCGAAGAACCCGGTCAGTGGGTTGACCGACGAGCAGATGGCCGAAGTCGAGGCGTTCCTGGAAGGCCTGGACAACCATGATGATGTGCAGGATATGTTTGTCGGCCTGGCTGGCTGATCATCACTGACTAAATGAGCTCAAATGTGGGAGGGGGCTTGCCCCCGATAGCATTGGGTCAGGCATAGACAATGTGGCTGATCCACCGCCATCGGGGGCAAGCCCCCTCCCACATTTGTTCCAGTGGTGTCAGAGCGCGCTCAGCACGACTTCGATCTCGTCGAAACTTGGTCGCGCCAGCACCTGTGGCTGACAGCAACTGAGTTGCAGTTCAACCAGCTCGTCTGCCACTGCCCCCTCGACCCGCGCCAGCAACTCCCCCAGCAGCACGCCGAACGCGCGCACTTCAATGCGCTGCAGCGCCTTGGTTTCCAAGGTGTCCGCCGTGGCATGGAATGACGCCGCGCCAAAATCCCCCAGCAAACAATCACCCGCCGCATTCCACAAAATATTGTGGCCATACAGGTCGCCGTGGGTAATGCCGTGCCGGTGCAGGTGCGCGGCGACCGAGGCGATACCGCGCGCCATGCGCAGTGCCACGTCCAGGCTGAAACGGGTGCCGGGTGCGTAGACATCCCGCGTGCACGACGCCAGGCTCGGCAGCGCCGCGAGGTTGCGATAACTCGGGTCGATCAGGTCCATCACCAATGCAGCCTGGTGATCGGGGTGACCGCTGACGCGGCCTTGGACCTTGATCAGGTTGGGATGCAGCCCGGCGGCGATGCAGGCCTGCATTTCATGCAGCGGTGAACCGTCGCTGGTGATGGTTCCTTTGTACAGCTTGACCGCGACCGGCAACGCCCGAGGTTTCCATAGCGCCTTGCGAATGATCCCCGAAGCGCCTTCGCCCAGCACCTCGCCCAGTTGCAGGTCGGTCCAGGGAATGTCCGGCGTGGTATCAGCAGTCACCGTCACGGCCATTTCCACCGGATTGCCGGCATACGCCAGCCACGTCAGGCTGGGCATGCTCAGCAGCCACTGCGGCAGGTGGGTCAGGCGGTTGGAAGCGATGCGGATCAATTCAAGGTTTTCGCACTGGGCCAGGCTGGGCGGCAGCTGCGTCAGTTGGTTGCCGGCCAGCATCAGCTTTTGCAGCAGCGGGCGCTGGCCGAGTTCGTCGGGCAACCGGCTGATGCAGTTGTCGGTGAGGATCAGCCAGCGCAACTGGGGCGGCAGAGCGGCCGCCGGCACAGTGTCGATGCGGTTGGCCTTGAAGCCGATCATGCTCAGCTGGGCGCAGCGGCCCAGGCATTCGGGCAGTTCGGTGAAGGCATTGTCCGAGCAGAACAGCACGCGCAGGTGCCGCAGGCGGTGCAGGTCGTCCGGCAGGCTGCTCAAGGCGTTGCCCGTGAGGTTGAGGATTTCCAGCGAGTCGGCCAGTTCGAAGATTTCCCGGGGGAATTCGGTTAGCCCGCAGGCCAGGTCCAGGCGGGTGGCGCCGGCCAATTGGCCGGCCTTGAGTTGGGCGAGGGTATTGATCAACGGCGCGGTCACTCGGCAAGGGGGCGTGAAAAGGCGCTCATGATACCGGGTCGCGCGCAACTTGCGTGCCGCACTGGTGTAATTGCCCCAGACGGCTGGCGGTACGCGCAAGGTCGATGGCCTTGCCGCCCAAGGCGTGCTCCAGTGGCTGCGCGCCGATCAGGATCAGCTGTTTGTCGCGGTCGTAAAGCACGTCCACCAGGTTGATAAAACGTTGTTGCACGGCAATCGGGCAGTCGGCGAGGTGAGGCAGGCCGTCGATGATCCAGTGGTCGAAGTCCTGGCACAGCAGCAGATAATCCATCACGGCGGTGAGCTGTTCGCACAGATCGTTGAACGTAAAGGCGATGCTGCGCGCTTCACGGCGGCGGCACTGCAACGGCCGGTTGCCCACGGTCAAGGGCAGCGCCGGGCAATCCGCAGCCGGCAGCCCGAGCGCCTCACGTTGCGCCACGCTGCCTGGCCAGATGTACCTGCCGGTGCTGAAGCGCTGCTCGGCATGGGCCTGGGGCAGGCGGCGAAAGTCCTCGGGGGCACTGACTTCCAGCACGTCCATGCGCGCCGCGATCAGGTCGATCACCGGCTTGAAGCGCTGGTGATACAACGGGTTGGGCAGCAGGCCCTCGGGCGCATAGTTGGACGTCACCAGCACCAGCACACCGCGTTGGAACAAGGCCTTGAACAGACGGCTGATGAGCATCGCATCGCCGATATCGTGCACGTGGAATTCGTCGAAACACAGTACGCGGCAGCCCGCCAGCCGTTCGTCCAGGGCGACGGCCAACGCGTCGTCCTGCGCGCGATGTTCGAACATGCCCCGGTGCAGGTCGGCGAAAAAGTCGTGAAAGTGCACGCGCTGTTTCTGGGTAATCGGCAGCGCCTGGAAAAAACCATCGAGCAGCCAGCTCTTGCCGCGTCCGACCGGGCCGTGCAGGTACAGGCTGCGGGCGGGCCGGCCGCCGAGCAGGTGTTCGGTTTCGCGGGCCAGCGCGGCAATGGCGCGGGTCTGTCCGGCGCTGAGGGTATAGCCCTGCTGCTCAGCCTTGTGCCGGAAAAATGCAGTGATGGGCGATGCGCCCGCCTGTTGGGGGGGAGTGCCCAGCAGGCGGCGGATCAGGGAAAGCACGGTCAAGGCGCGTCACTCTTGTTTCGGTGGTCGCTCACTTTAGGACGCTCGCCACGATTTGACCAACACCCAGGCGGCAGCCAGCCCCCCCGGAACAGGCAGACGCGGGGTATTCCTGACCAGACTGGCAGATTTGCGCCAAGTGGCTACCCTTATACGCAGGAGCCACCCCTGTATAAGGATTTTGGGGCAGTGAAGGAACGAACAGTACTGGCAGTCATGGGCACGATGCTCTGCAACACGGTGTTCGCGGCGCAGCTGCAAGTGGTGGTGCGCATCGATGTGCAGCGCGGTTGCCAGTTGGTGGGTACCACGCGCACTGCGGGCATCGAACAGCTTGGCGTGTTGGATTTTGGCAGCGGACCGCGTCTGGATGACCCGGCCGGGCCGTTGAGTGCCGCGCTGATCAGCCAGCGCCAGCCACGCCTGGAATGCAATCCCGATACACCCTATCAAGTGCGCGTCGACGGTGGCCTGCATGGCGGCGTCGGTGAAGTGCGCTATCTGGCCAATGGCGCGTCGGCGAGCAAACCCATCCCCTATCGCATCTATGCCGACGCCGCGCGGTTGATCCCGTTGCCGGTGGATGTGCCGGTCAGCGGTCGCGTGCCGGACAGCGGCTCCGTCGACCTGCCGCTGTTCGGCCGTATCGAGCCGCTCAAAGACATTCCCGCCGTCGGCCGTTATTCCGACCTGCTCAAGGTTACGGTGACATGGTAAGTCGCTTTCTGGCCGTGATCGCGCTGGGCAGCCTGCTGTTGCTGGCCGAAGACGCGCAGGCGGCCGCCGCCAGCGGGCAGATTCAGGCGCGGCTGGTGATCACCGCCAGCTGCGAGGTCAACAAGAGCGTCGAAACGGCGCCCGTGACGCCCGAGGGCGGTACCGCGATGCTGGATTTCGGCAGCCAGGGACCGACCTGGAACGACACCCTGGGCGCGGCCGTTTCCGCCGGCGACAAAACTCCGCTATCGGTGTCCTGCAGCCCGTCTGTGGCCAGCAGCTTCACGGTGACCATCGACGGTGGCACCAATGGCGACGGCATCACGCGGCGCCTGAGCAATGGTCGCCAGTCCATTCCCTATCAGCTGTGGGCAGACCCTCTGGGTCGCAGCGCCTACAGCATCGGCGAGCAACGAAACTTCGCCATGACCCACGACACCCAGGTACCGATCCCGGTATTCGGCTCCGTGGTGGCGAATACCAGGGCCTTACCGGCCGGCATTTACACAGACACCCTGACGGTGACTCTGGATTGGTAAACCATGAGGATGACGATCATGCATGTACTCGTATCTCGATTAGGCGCCTGTGCCCTGGGCCTGACGATGGCTTCCAGCCTCAACGCGGCGACCACCGTGACCGGGCAGATCAGCTCCAGCCTGACCTTGATTGCAAGTTGCCAGGTCAACGGCTCCGGTGCGGCGACCGGGTTGAACTTCGGTAGCCTCAACTTCGGTACCACCAATAGCTTGTTTACCAACGCTGACGCCCAATTGCTGGGGGGCACCGGCACCGGTGGTGCGTTGTCGATCGTGTGCTCGGCCGGCACTACGCCCGCTGTCAAAGTGCGCGCCGGTGCCCATGACGGTGCCTCGCCGGGCGGCACTCGCGCATTGGCCGATGGCGCGGGCAATTTCGTGCCCTATGACTTCTACACCGACAGCGGTTTCTCCTCGCTGCTGGCGATCGATGGCGTGATTACCCTCGCCGCCAGTACCGGTGTGGCGCAAACCGTAGGCCTGTATGGACGCGCGGTGGGCAAGCCGGGCCTGCCGGCGGGCGTCTACACCGACACAGTGGCCGTGGAGTTGACGTTCTGACGATGTGGCTCAGAGTGTGGTTGGCCTGTGGGTTGGCGTTGCCACTGCCGTTGTCGGCGGTGACCAGCCAGAGCTTCCAGGTCAGCGCAACCGTCACGCCGGGGTGCCTGATCGTGGGCGGTGGCAGCAACTACGGCGCGCTGACCTATGGCAGCTATTCGGCCCTGGCCACCAGCACGGTGACGGCGGCCCTGACAGGCGGCGTGACCCTGCAATGTACGCCGGGGGTAGCGCTGAGCATGAGCGTCGACGGCGGGTTGCACAGCGGCAGTGGGCGCAATTTGCAGCTCAACAGCGGCAGCGCGCGGGTGCCTTATCAATTGTTTCGCGATGCGGCGTTCAGCCAGAGCCTGGGGATCAGCCAGAGCGTCAGCGTGAGTTACAGCGATGCCAACACCATCCGCCTGCCGATCTACGGGCGGGTGGTACTGCCGGGCAATCAGCCGGGGGGGACGTACAGCGACACGTTGCAGGTGCAACTGTCGTGGTAGGACTATGGGAATAAGGAGTGGTTTTATGCGTTTAGCTTCCCGGCGGTTGTGCGCCGCGGGTGTTGTCTTGAGTGCCCTGTGCACGAGCGGGCTTGTGCAGGCGGCCAGCTCGGTGTTGATCTGGCCCATCGACCCGGTGCTGGAGGCCGACCAACAGGCCAGTGCGCTGTGGCTGGAGAACCGTGGCAGCGAGGCCGCCAACCTGCAGGTGCGCGTGTTTGCCTGGAGCCAGAACGGCTTCGACGAGCAGTACCAGAACCAGCGCGACGTGATCGGCAGCCCGCCGGTGGCCAGGATCGAACCCGGTCAGAAACAACTGGTGCGCCTGACCCGCACTCGTGAAGTACCGCCAGGCCGGGAGTTGGCCTATCGCATCATCATCGATGAAATACCCTCGGCGCTGCAGGTGCCCGCGCCACCGGAGGGCAAGAATACGGCGGCGGCGATTCGTTTCCAGATGCGCTATTCGGTGCCGTTGTTTGCCTACGGCGCCGGCCTGTGGAGCAAGGACGACGCCACCCGCCAGCGCGACCCCAAGGGCGCCGGCCAGCCGCAATTGAGCTGGAAGAAGGTCAACGTGGCCGGGCGCAGCTATATCGAGGTGCGTAACCAGGGCGCCGTGCATGCGCGGTTGACCGATGCCTCGTTCAAACAGGGCGGCCAGACCCGGCCGCTGGTGGAAGGGCTGCTCGGCTACGTATTGCCGGGGGCGACCATGCGCTGGCCGATGCCGGGCGATGTGCCGGGCGACCAGCCGTTGCAGGTCAGGATCAACGGCGCGACGCAAGTGGAGAGCCTTGCGCCGACACGGTAAACAGTGTGTCGCGGGACGGGTGCACGCCCGGGTTTCAACAGGATGGAGATGTCCATGGAAGGACGCGGTGCCACAGTGAGTCGTGGTTGGGCTCGTGGTATATGGCCGTCGGTGGCAGTGGTAAGCGGGCTGTGGGGCGCTGCGGTAGCGGGCGATCTGCCGCCGCCGCCGAGCAGCATGGAGGCGGTCGCCGACGCACAGCTGTTTCTGCAATTGGTGGTCAACCAGATGGACACCGGCCGCGTCATCGCGGTCGACCAACGCGCCGGGCGGCTGTTCGTGCCGGCCAGCGCCTTGCAGGACGTGGGCATGAAGCTGCCGGGTGACCCCGACGGGAGCGTGGCCCTGGACACGGTGCCTGGCCTGCACAGCGATTACGACAGCAATGGCCAGCGCCTGCTGCTGGATGTACCACCGTCCTGGTTGCAGGAGCAGTTCATCGGCAACCGCAACACCTACCCGCGCACCCAAGCCATGAGCAGCTTCGGCGCCTTGCTCAACTATGACGTGTATTTCAACGACACCGACGAAGGCGGCAGCTACCTTGCGGCCTGGAACGAGGTGCGTCTGTTCGATAACTGGGGCACCTTGTCCAACACCGGGCAGCTGCGCCAGACCCTGTCCAACGGCATCGGCAACAGCACGCTCAACAACGGTTACCGCCGCTACGACACCACCTGGCGCTTTTCCGATGATGAGCGCCTGCTCACTTACGAGGCCGGCGACGTGATCAGCGCTGCGTTGCCCTGGAGCAGCTCGGTGCGTCTGGGCGGGGTACAACTGTCGCGCGATTTTGCCGTGCGTCCGGACCTGGTGACGTACCCCTTGCCGCAATTTGCCGGTGAGGCGGCGGTGCCCTCGTCGGTCGACCTGTTCATCAATGGCTACAAGACCGACAGCGCGCAGTTGCAACCCGGGCCTTATACGCTGACCAACATTCCGTTCATCAATGGCGCCGGCGAGGCTGTGGTCGTCACCACCGACGCCCTCGGTCGTCAGGTGTCGACCACCGTACCCTTTTATGTCACCAGCACCTTGCTGCAACACGGCCTGACGGATTTTTCCGTGGCCGCAGGGACCTTGCGCCGTAACTACACCTTGCGCGACTTTGGCTACGGACCGGGCGTGGCCAGCGGCACGTTCCGCTACGGCTATTCCGACAACCTGACCCTGGAAAGCCACGCCGAGGCGTCCAGCGACCTGACCCTCGGCGGGCTCGGCGGCAACCTGCGCCTGGGCAATGTCGGCGTGCTCAATACGGCCGTCAGCCAGAGCCGGTTCGACAGCCACAGCGGTCGGCAATTGAGCCTCGGCTATCAGTACAACGGCACGCGCTACAGCCTGATGTACCAACGTGTCGAACGGCGCGACGGGTATGCCGACCTGACCCTGGTCGACACGCCCTACGCCCGCCTCAGCAAGCGTAGCGAGCAAATCACCCTGAGCCTCAACCTCGAGCGGTTCGGCAGCCTCGGCCTGGGTTATTTCGACGTGCAGGCGGCGGACGATTCGCGCACGCGCCTGCTCAACCTGAGCTGGAGCAAACCGCTGTGGCGCAACTCCAGCGTGTACCTGTCGGCCAACCGCGAAATCGGCGACCGCAACTGGGCGATGCAGGCGCAACTGGTGATTCCGTTCGACCTCAACGCCAGCCTGTCCTTGAGCACCGAGCGCGGCAAGGACGGTGCCAGCCGCCAACGCATCAACTACAGCCGCGCGGTGCCCAGCGAAGGCGGGGTGGGCTATAACCTCGGCTACGCCCAGGGCGATACCCCCACTTATCGCCAGGCCGACCTGACCTGGCGCCTGCAGTCGGTGCAGTTGCAGGCCGGTGTGTACGGCAGCAGCGATGCCCAGACACGCTGGGCGGATGCCAGCGGCTCGCTGGTGTGGATGGGCGGTAACACCTTCGCCGCCAACCGGATCAACGATGCCTTTGTGGTGGTGAGCACCCAAGGGTTCGCCGGCATTCCGGTGCGCTATGAAAACCAGTTGGTCGGCGAGACCGACAACAAGGGCCACTTACTGGTGCCCTGGAGCAGTGCGTATTACCGCGCCAAATATGAAATCGACCCGCTGAACCTGCCACCGAATGTGCAGAGCCCGAATGTGGAACAGCGCGTGTCGGTGCGCCGTGGCAGCGGCTACCTGTTGGAGTTTCCGTTGCGCCGGGTGCTCGCCGCGAGCATCACGCTGGTCGACAGCCAGCACCAGGAGTTGCCGCTGGGCAGCCTGGTGGTGCATGAACAGAGCAACACCCAGGCGGTGGTGGGCTGGGACGGCCTGGTCTATCTGGAAAACCTCAGCGCCCACAACACGCTGCAGGTCACGCTCGGAGAAGGTCGCACCTGCCAGGCGAGATTCGATATCGATGCGCACCAACAGGACGTGCCGTTGATCGGTCCGTTGGTCTGCCAATGAAGGATTCAACAGGGAGTGTTCGGGTGAGGGGCAAGGGATGGCTGTTTGGGGTAGGGCTGTTGTGTTCGGGCAAGGCGTTGGCCGTGTGCTCGGTGGTGTCCACGGTCCCGGCCAGTTTCGGCTCGATCAGTTCGATGACCGTGCGTACCGCTGCGCAAACCAGCTCTACCACCAACGCCGGCTTGAGCTGCACCTCGGCCCTGGTGTCGCTGCTGGCGTCGACCGACCATTTCTACGCCACGATTACGTCGACTCAGGGCGGCATGCGCGGGCCGACCGGGGATGTGATCGGCTACACGATTTATGGCAATAACAGCACCAGTTATCCGATCACCCGTGGGGCGCAGTTCGATTTTGGCGGCGCCGGCGGTATCGCCCAGATCATCGGCCTGATCGCGGGGCCGGGTGCGAAAACCGTGCCGCTGTACCTGGGCAGCATCACCGGCAGCAATGTCGCCGCCGGCTTGTATACCGAGACGTTGAACATCGCCTGGAACTGGAACTACTGCTCGGGGATCGGTCTTGGCGGCATCTGCCTGGGGCGTGACATTGGCAGCGGCACGGCATCACTGACCGTGAGCATGAACGTGACCAATGACTGCCAGATTAGCGCCCCCACTATCAGCTTCGGCAGCGCGCCGGTGGTCAGCGGATTCACTGCCGTGACCGGGCAGACCATCAGCATTGCCTGTACCAAGGGCAGTGCCTACACCGTGGGCTTGAGCGACGGCCAGAACGCGGTCAGCGTCGGTGGCCGGCGGCGCATGATTTCCGGCGGCAACTACTTGGCCTACGATATCTTCAAGAGTGCCGGCACCACGCGTTGGGGCAGCGTTGGCGCGGCGCGGCGCGCCAGTTCCACGGCCGAGGTCAACCCCGGCAATGGCTTGGGCACGGGCAGCCAGGTCTACAACTATAACGCCAGGATCTACCCCGACCAGCCCACGCCACCGGCCGGTACCTATCTGGACAACGTGGTGCTGGACGTGGGCTTCTAGAACTTCATTTGCCCGGCGCTGGCCTGATCCACTGGACTGACCATCGCGTAGTTGTACCCGCCGCCCGACCAATAGTCGGCCTGCAATCCGTCGGCGCTGCGACTGCCGCGCGGCAGGAAGCCGTTGTTCGGACCCGGTGGGCGGATATAGAAACTGATGCGCCGACCCCGCGCATCTTCGTACAGCACCATGGCCGCTGCGCCTTGTTCGGTGGTGAGCAGGCGCCCGCTGACCGGCTTGAACCCCGCCTGGCTCAAGTCGGGCAAGCGATGGGCCTGGTTGAAGTAGCGATCGAGCCAGGCCTGCATCGTGTTGCGGTCCTGAGCGTTGTAGTCGGCGGGCATGATGCCGTCCTGGGCAAACAAACGGTATGCCTGCATCGCATCGGCCATCGGCAACAGCGCAGGCTGGGTGGCCTCGCGGGCGTGCCAGCCGCCCAGTCCGCCGAGGCTGACAGCGATCAGCAGCAGCGCGGCGGTGGCGAGATGGCGGCGGGACCGATGCTTGACGCGCTGGCGAATCAGCGCCGGGTCCAATGCCGGGTTACCCGGTTGCTGCAGGGCACCGCTCAAAGACGCGCGCAGCAACTGGGCATCCTGTTGCCAGGCATGCACCTGGGCGGCCACGTCGGGGTGGCTCGCCAGCCAGGTTTCAAGGACACGGCGATCACTGTCCGGCAACTGGTGATCGACGTAGGCGTGTAAGTCACGTTCACTGGGAGGCAGGCTGATCATTTGAGTATCCGCAGGGAAGGGCTGGCAATTTCGCCATCGCTGAGTTGACGCAAGGCCTGGCGGGCGCGTGAGAGACGCGACATCACCGTACCGATGGGCACGTCGAGTATTTCGGCGACTTCCTTGTAGCTCAAGCCTTCGACCGACACCCACAGCAGCAGGGCGCGCTGCTCGGCAGTGAGTTGGTCGAAGGCTTGCAGGGTGGATTGGGCCATTACCGTACGCTCCACCGAGGGCTGAGCATCGTCGCGGCCGGTGAAGAATTCGAGCATGCGCGCGTAGCGCCGGTTGCGCCGATGGGCATCGAGGAATTGTCGGTACAGGATCGAAAACAGCCACGCACGCAGGTCGCCTTCGATGCGCTTGTCGGCCCAGGCGATGATCGCCCGTTCCAGGGTTGACTGCACCAGGTCGTCGGCGCTGCTGGCGTTACGGGTCAGGGACACGGCAAAGCGCCGCAGCCTGGGGATGAGTTCACGTAACTGTTCGTCGAGTTCATGCATGGGTGTCTGGCTGTTTACTACGCTGCTGGGACTAGGGAGACGTCCTGTGCTGAAGGTTATTCCATGGGCTGGAAAATAAAACGCAGCCAGGGAATAGAGTTTATCGGCGTGCGTCTCAATGCTCCGACCTTATGTTTCACCCCCTAAGGCCTCTGGCCCTGGAGTTCATACATGGTAGATCACTCATCACCGCCTCGTCCTCCGTTGAGCACTGCGAGCCTGATCGCGCGACTCGCCGGTATCGGTGCCGTGGTTGCCGTTGTTGCCGGGGCATTCGCCTACGTCAACGGCACCCTCGACCCACAGCGCCTGCGTCCAAAAACCCTGGTCAATGCCCTGGAAACCAATAACGGTGTGCACCCGGGGTTTCGGCGTAACCATGCCAAGGGTGTGTGCGTGGCCGGGTACTTCGAGAGCAATCCCCAGGTACGCACCTACTCCAGCGCCCAGTTGTTCAACGAAGCGAAAACCCCAGTGATCGGGCGGTTCGCCTTGCCCAGCGGCAACCCTTATGCGCCGGACAGCAGTGTGCCGATCCGCAGTTTTGCCGTGCAGTTGAGCCAGGCCAACGGCCAGCAGTGGCGCACCGGGATGAACAGCATGCCGGTGTTCCCGGTGGGCACGCCCGAGGCGTTCTACCAGTTGCTCAAGGCCGGCGCGCCGGACCCGGCCACCGGCAAGCCGAACCCGGCGAGCATGCCGGCGTTTTTTGCCGCACACCCGGAGACCGCGCCGTTTCTGGCCTGGGTCAAAACCGCCAGACCATCGGCCAGTTACGCGACCGAAACCTATAACGGCATCAACACGTTTTACCTGGTGAATGCCGACGGCAAACGCCAGGCTGTGCGCTGGACCGTGGTGCCGCAGAGCCGCGACGCAGCGGGCGATACCGCGCCTGAAGGCGGCGACTTCCTGGAAAAAGACCTGGTGCAGCGCCTGGCTGCGGGGCCGCTGCATTGGCAGTTGAACATGACGCTGGCCAACCCCGGCGACCCGCTCGATGACGCCAGCAAGACCTGGACCGGTGAGCACAAGGTGCTCAACGCCGGCACCCTGGTGTTGCAGAGCAGCCAGCCACAAGCCGATGGCGATTGCCGCGATATCAACTTCGACCCGCTGATTCTGCCCAGTGGTATCGAGGCGTCCAATGACCCGCTGCTGGCGGCTCGCTCGGCGGCCTATGCCAGTTCATACCTGCGCCGTGCCGGTGAAGTCAGCCCGTTGCACAGTGTCCCCCAGGAGTCGAAGCCATGAAGGTTGAACCACGATTTTTTGCCCCGCTGGCGCGTTTGCTGCACTGGGTGATGGCGTTGATGATCATCGCCATGCTGTTTATCGGCGCGGGCCTGGCGGCGTCAGTGTCTGAGCGCCACGAGTGGCTGATTCACCTGCACAAGCCATTGGGGATCGCCATTCTGGCGCTGGTCATCGTGCGCCTGGTGGTGCGTTTTTCCACGCGCCAACCGCCGCTGCCGGCTGACTTGCCGCTGTGGCAAGTGCTCGCGGCCAAGGCCTCACACGCGGTGCTGTATGGGTTGATGCTGGTGTTGCCGTTGTTGGGCTGGGCAATGATTTCGGCCGCCGGTGACCCGGTGATGCTCAGCAGCTCCGTGCAACTGCCGGCATTGGTCTCGGCGAATGCGCCGTTGTTTGCGCTGTTGCGCAAGGCCCACGGTTATCTCGCCTACCTGCTGTTTCTGACGGTGCTGGTGCATCTGGCGGCCGCACTGTTCCACGGGTTGATCCGCCGCGACGGCGTACTGCAAAGTATGACCGGCACCCGCCACTGATCAGTCTTTGACTGATCGTCAACGCAGGTGGCCGATGATATCGGCCACGCTGCTCAGGACATCCTTGCCCAACTGCCGGGAGCGATCGCCGGACCAGCCGGTTTTCGCGTTGGGCGCATCGTCGTTGTCCTTGAAGGGCATCTCCAGGGTCAGTGACAGGCAGTCGTACTTCTCACCGACCGCATTGCAAGCCAGGGTCATATTGGCTTCGCCCGGCAGATCGCGGGTGTAGCCGTAGGTGGTCTGAAAGTCACGAGTCAATTGGCTCAGGTGGCTGCGGAAGTGTTTTTCCAGGGCTTCGATACGCGGGCTGTAGCCGGGGTTGCCTTCGCAGCCTGCGGTGAACACGTAGGGGATTTCTTCGTCGCCATGGATATCGAGGAACAGGTCGACGCCATATTTTTCCATCTGCTGTTGCACGAACAGGACTTCCGGGCTGAGTTCCTGGCTGGCGCTCTGCCAGGCGCGGTTGAGGTCCTGGCCCATGGCATTGGTACGCAGGTGGCCATGAAATGCGCCGTCGGGGTTCATGTTCGGCACCAGGTACAGGTCGGCGATGGCCAGGAGCTTTTTCAACTCGCTGCCACCGCTCTGTTGCAAGCGTTCTATCACGCCCTCCATAAACCATTCGGCCATGTGTTCACCGGGATGCTGCTGGGCGATGATCCAGACCTTGCGGCGGCCTTCGCCCCCTTTGCCACGGCGCAGCAGTTGGATATCGCGGCCCTCGACACTTTTGCCGGTGGCCAGCAGCTTGACGCCGGCGTACTTCAGCGCCTGCTCGATCAACCAGTCGTGGCGTTCACGGCTATAGGGTTCGAAGTAGGCGAACCACGCGTGTTTTTCCCGGGTCTGGAGGCTGATATGCAGGATTTCGCCATCAAAGCGTGACGGCACGCGGAACCAATTGACGTGGTCGTAGGATGCCACGGCGTTATAGCCGGTCCAGGCGTGCTTGTAGGACGAACCGCCCGCGTTGCTCAGGCGAAAAGTATGGGTGTGACCCACATGCATGCCTTCGGCCTTGAAGTGAAACCACTGATAATGCTGGCTGCGGGTGTCGGGTTTGATTGCCAGCAACAATTGGTAGGCATCGCTGGCATCCAGGACCTGGATATTGCCGCTGTCGAAGTCGGTGCTGATTTTGATGGACGTCAAGGCCACGGTCATAGTCTGGTTGCCTGAATATGAGGATGTGGCGGCTATCTTACACAGGCAGCAGGCAATGTCTGGAAGCAAAATTGTTGCACGGGGGGAGGGGGGCATCATCCGTGACGCTGCGCCAGCTTAGGGTCTATGAGATTGATTCTCAAGCGCTAAATCGGGAAGATTTGGACTGGGGCCTTGCTGCGCCTTTCTTTTCGCAATGGTCTTTTGCTACCATCCGCGCCATCAAGCAACACACAGTCTTCATTAGCCTGAAGCCATGCCAGAAAAACTGGCAAAAAAAAGACCCGGCCAAAGAGCCGGGTCAAAAACCGTGATTAGCCTGATGAGGAGATATTCCAAGAGTCCGACCTAAGGTCTCTTGGTCTATCGACTGATCTCGCGATCAGCTAGGTCCAATAATAATCATTATCATTTGCAAGTCAAATGTTTTTATCCGTCCGATAGAAATATTTTTCCCGTGTGCCCGTCATCCGCTTGCCTGAGCGTCCTGCGCTCGCAACGACCGCTCCACCATCGCCTTCGCCATATCGATCAAGTACACCACCGAAAATGCCAGGTCACGCTGATTGCCCTGATGGCTGCTCGCCGACTCGTAGGCGGTTGCCGCCGCACTGCGCAGCAGGTCGGAGGCGTGCACCAGCGCTTCCTCCTGGCTGATGCTTGAATTGATGGTGAAAAAGGCTGTGCCCGAGGCTGGCGCAGACATATCTTCTTTCAAGTAATAGTCCAGCGCGCGCTGTGCGGCGCCGCTGCAGTGCATGTCGTGCAGCTCAGTGTTTTCAGGTAGTTCAGGCAGGTGATACGGGCTCGTCGTCATGAGGGGCGGTACTCTGGGTGGGTGTCGAAAACCTTATATCGATGATAGTACGTATCGTATTTATGTCGTTTTATGGATTACTACAAACTGTTTATTGCCGTGGAAAATACGCACCGTATTGTCAGCGCCATGGATAACTGGATAGCGTTGGTGCGAGCCAACATGAAAGACCGCAAGGTCACGCAGGATGAACTGGCGGAGCGCCTGGGCATGTCCCAGGGCGGCGTGGGCCATTGGCTCAACAAGCGCCGCGTTCCGAGCCTGGCGGACATGAACCGGGTACTGGCGGAACTGGGGCTGGGCTACCTTGAAGTGGCGCTGGAGATTCGCGACAGGACGGATGCACAGGCGGCACTGGAGCACCACTACAACCCGTATTTTCGCTACCCGGTCAACGACTGGGGCGGTGTGTGCGAACTGCGTGAAACACGTGCCCATTATGGGCCGGAACGCTTTGAACTGACCGATTACCATGCCCATGGCGACGCCTTCTGGCTGCCGGTGATCGGCGACGCCATGACCGCGCCCACGGGTCTGAGCATCAGCGCAGGCATGCTGATCCTGGTCGATCCGGCTATCGAGGTGCAGCCCGGCAAACTGGTGGTTGCGCAATGGCTGGACAGCCCCCAGGCCACCTTTCGCCAGCTGCAGGCAGACAGCGGCCAGCTTTACCTGGTGCCGCTCAATCCCACTTACCCCAAACTGCTGTTCACCGACGATTGCCGCATCCTGGGCGTGGTCGTGCAAGCCATGGCGAAGTTCTAGTGCGCTGGCTCCAGTTCCACCAGTGCACTGCCTTCGGCGACCATCTCGCCCTCCTGGCAAAACAGTGCCTTGACTACGCCCGCCTCGGGCGCGCGGATGCTGTGTTCCATCTTCATCGCTTCAAGTACCACCAGTTGCGCACCGGCTTCGACGCGTTGGCCGATGTCCACCAGTACGCGCACGATGCTGCCGTTCATGGGGGCGGTAAGGCCGCCTTGAGAGGTGTGACCGGCCTCGGCCGCCGCAATCGGGTCGAACAGGCTGACCGCCTGCATTTCGCCATCCCAGCGCAGATACACCGTGCCTTCATTGCGCACCGCCAGATGGGAGCGATGTATACCCTGGTGTTCGATCACCAGGTGCTCGTCCATGAGTGGCGACGGTGGCCCGGCCAGCGTGACCAGTCGGTCCTGGCCATTGCAGCTCAAATGCAGTGAAACCTGGGCCGGCAGCCCCGCGCGAAAACCTTGGGTCGCTGCCCAGGGTCCGTCACCGGTCGGCAAGGTTTGCATAAAAGCCGAACCTGCCGCCTGCCAGAACTCATCGCTCAACGCTGCGGCCACCGGCAGCAGCTCAGCCTGATAACGCGGAATAAACCCGGTATCCAGCTCGGCCGCAGCAAAGGCCGGATGGCCAATGATGCGCCGCAGGAAGCCCAGGTTGGTCTTGAGCCCGCCCACCGCATATTCGTCGAGCATACTCAGCAAGCGTAGCCGCGCCTGTTCACGGTCCTCGCCCCAGGCAATCAACTTGCCGAGCATCGGGTCGTAGAACGGCGAAACGCTGTCCCCTTGTTCGACGCCGCTGTCCACACGCCGCCCCGGGCCTGGCCTGGACTCGCGGTACAGCGCCAACCGTCCGGTGGCGGGCAGGAAATCAGTGGCCGGGTCTTCGGCATACAGCCTGACCTCAATCGCATGCCCCCTCAGCGGTACCTGGGCCTGGGTGATCGGCAGCACTTCGCCCTGGGCCACACGGATCTGCCAGGCCACCAGGTCGAGGCCGGTGATCGCCTCGGTGACCGGATGCTCGACTTGCAGGCGGGTGTTCATCTCCATGAAGAAAAACTCGCCGCGGGCATCCAGCAGGAACTCCACTGTGCCCGCGCCCACATAGCCAATGGCCTGCGCCGCGCGAACCGCCGCTTCGCCCATGGCCTTGCGTTGCTCGGCACTGAATCCCGGCGCGGGGGCTTCTTCCACGACCTTTTGATGACGCCGCTGGATCGAGCAATCACGCTCATTGAGGTACAGGCAGTTGCCGTGTTGATCGGCAAACACCTGGATTTCCACATGGCGCGGTTTGAGCAGGTATTTCTCCACCAGCATCTGCCCGTTGCCAAATGACGACAGCGCCTCACGCTGGGCGGAGGCCAGGGCTTCTGCCAGCTGGCTGACGTCCTCGACCACCTTCATACCCTTGCCGCCGCCGCCAGCCGTGGCCTTGAGCAACACCGGGTAACCGATACGCGCGCAGGCCTCCCGGAAGGTCTCGAGGTCCTGGGCCTCGCCGTGATAACCCGGCACCAGCGGCACGCCGGCGGTGTCCATCAGCGCCTTGGCCGCCGACTTGCTGCCCATGGCGTCGATTGCCGAGGCGGGCGGGCCGAGGAAGATCAAGCCCGCTGCCTCGACGGCCCGAGCGAACCCGGCGTTTTCCGAAAGAAAACCGTAGCCCGGATGAATCGCCTGGGCGCCGCTGGCGTGGGCGGCGGCGATCAGTTTATCGATCTGCAGGTAACTGTCAGTGGCCTTGCTGCCGCCCAGGTCGACACGAATATCCGCTTCGCGGCTGTGCCGCGCATCACGGTCGATCGCACTGTGCACGGCCACGGTGGTCAGCCCCAGCGCCTTGGCGGTGCGCATGATTCGGCAGGCGATTTCGCCACGGTTGGCCACCAGCACGCTAGTCAATGTGCTCATGGGTGCGGCTCCTTGGATTGCCAGCTGGGTGCGCGTTTTTGCAGAAAGGCGCGCAAGCCTTCCTGGCCCTCGGCACTGACCCGAATTCGCGCGATGGCGTTTTCACAGTAACGCCGCAGCGCCGGGGTAAGGGCACCGTTGCCCACCTCACGCAATAAGTCTTTGCTCGAACGCATTGCCGCCGGGCTGTTGTGCAGCAGGTTGGCGATCCACTCATCCACCCGTTGCTCCAACGTCTCGACCGGGTAGCTTTCCGCCAACAGGCCGATCTCCCGCGCACGCTGGCCGCCAAACCGCTCGGCCGTCAAGGCATAGCGACGTGCCGCGCGTTCACCGATGGCCTGCACCACGAATGGGCTGATCACCGCCGGTGCCAGGCCGATACGCACTTCAGACAGACAGAACTGCGCGTCATCGGTGCCGATCGCCATGTCGCAGCAACTGATCAAGCCCAGCGCGCCGCCGTAAGCGGCGCCTTGTACCACCGCCAGGGTGGGGATTTTCAGCTTGGCCAGGTTGTACATCAACTCGGCCAGTTCACGGGCGTCGTCCAGGTTGGTGTGGTAATCCAGCTCGGCCGATTGCTGCATCCAGGCCAGGTCGGCGCCGGCGCTGAAGTGCTTGCCGCGCCCGCGCAACACCAGAAAGCGCAGGGACGGGTCGCCCTGTACGTGGTCGAGAGCGATGATCAGTTCGCGGATCATCTGGGCGTTGAACGCGTTGTTCTTGGCTTCACGACTGAGCCACAGCGTGGCAAAGCCACGGCTGTCGGTGATCAGTTCGAGGGTGTTGAAATCGCTCATGAAAGAAGCTCCGTGAAAATGAGAGGCTTCCTGTAGGAGCAAGCTTGCTCGCGAAGGTCGTCAACGATAACGCGGGTATCCAGGATGTACGCGTTGACTGGACGTTTTTCGCCAGCGAGCTCGCTCCTGCAGGTCACATGCGGAACACGCCGAAGCGGCTCGGCTCGATAGGGGCGTTGAGGGCGGCGGACAGTGCCAGGGCCAGCACGTCGCGGGTCTGCAGCGGGTCGATGACGCCGTCATCCCACAGGCGTGCGCTGGAATAGTACGGATGGCCCTGGGTTTCGTATTGGTCGAGGATCGGCTGCTTGATCGCCGCTTCTTCCTCGGCACTGAACGCGTTGCCGGCGCGCGAGGCCTGCTCGCGCTTGACCTGCACCAGCACGCCCGCCGCCTGTTCGGCGCCCATCACGCCGATGCGCGCATTGGGCCACATCCACAAAAAGCGCGGGTCATAGGCGCGACCGCACATGCCGTAGTTACCGGCACCGAAACTGCCGCCGATGATCACCGTGAACTTCGGCACCTTGGCGCAGGCCACCGCCGTCACCAGTTTGGCGCCGTGCTTGGCGATGCCGCCGGCTTCGTACTTCTGGCCGACCATGAAGCCGGTGATGTTCTGCAGAAACAGCAGCGGAATCCCGCGCTGGCAGGCCAGCTCGATAAAGTGCGCACCTTTTTGCGCGGCTTCAGCGAACAGAATCCCGTTGTTGGCCAGGATCGCCACCGGGTAACCGTGCAGATGTGCAAAGCCGCACACCAGGGTGGTGCCGAACAGCGCCTTGAACTCATCGAACACCGAACCGTCCACCAGCCGTGCGATCACTTCGCGCACATCGAACGGCTGCTTGGCATCGGCCGGAATCACGCCATAGAGCTCTTCGCCGCTGTACAACGGCGCGACGGGCGTGCGTTGGCGCAACTCACCCTGCTTGCGCCAATTGAGGTTGGCCACGCTGCGGCGGGCCAGGGCCAGGGCGTGTTCATCGTTGTCGGCATAGTGATCGGCCACGCCGGAAATCCTGCAGTGCACATCGGCACCGCCGAGGTCTTCGGCGCTGACCACTTCGCCGGTGGCGGCCTTCACCAGCGGCGGGCCCGCGAGGAAAATAGTCGCCTGCTGGCGCACCATGATCGCTTCGTCGGCCATGGCCGGCACATAGGCTCCACCGGCGGTGCACGAGCCCATCACCACGGCAATCTGCGGGATGCCCTGGGCACTCATATTGGCCTGGTTGAAGAAGATCCGCCCGAAATGCTCGCGGTCCGGGAACACTTCATCCTGGCGCGGCAGGTTGGCGCCGCCGGAGTCCACCAGGTAAATGCACGGCAGGCGGTTCTGCTCGGCGATGGTCTGGGCGCGCAAGTGTTTCTTGACCGTCAACGGGTAGTAGGAGCCGCCTTTCACGGTGGCATCATTGGCGACGATCATGCATTCGACGCCTTCCACGCGGCCGATGCCGGCAATCACGCCGGCAGCCGGTACGTCTTCGCCGTACACCTGGTGGGCGGCCAACTGGCTCAATTCGAGGAACGGCGAGCCCGGGTCGAGCAAACGATTGATGCGCTCGCGTGGCAGCAGTTTGCCGCGTGAGGTATGCCGCTCCTGGGCCTTGGCGCCGCCGCCTTGTTGTACCTGGGCGAGGAGGGTGTGCAGCGCGTCGACCTGGCGGCGCATCGCCGCGCTGTTGGCGACGAATTCCGCCGAGCGCGGGTTGAGCTGGGTGTGTAGAAGCATGGGCTACTCCGTAGCAGCTTTAAGTTTCGAGCTACAAGCTACAAGTTAGAAGCAAGAGCACCGTCCTCTTGCCGCTTGAAGCTTGTCACTTGCCGCTGACGAAATTCATTTCGTCTCATTAAACAGTTCGCGACCGATCAACATCCGCCGAATCTCACTGGTGCCGGCGCCGATTTCGTACAGCTTGGCATCACGCAGCAGGCGCCCGGCGGGGAATTCATTGATGTAGCCGTTGCCGCCCAGGATCTGGATCGCATCAAGGGCCATTTGCGTAGCGCGTTCGGCGCTGTACAGGATCACGCCAGCGGCGTCCTTGCGCGTGGTCTCGCCGCGCTCGCAAGCCTGGGCCACCGCGTAAAGGTAGGCGCGACTGGCATTGAGCTGGGTGTACATATCGGCGACCTTGCCCTGGATCAGCTGGAACTCGCCGATGCTCTGGCCGAACTGCTTGCGGTCGTGGATGTAGGGCACGATCAGGTCCATGCAGGCCTGCATGATTCCGGTGGGGCCGCCGGAGAGCACCACGCGTTCGTAATCGAGGCCGCTCATCAGCACTTTGACGCCGCCATTGAGCACGCCGAGGATGTTTTCTTCGGGGACGTGCACGTCATCGAAAAACAGCTCGCAGGTGTTGGAGCCGCGCATGCCCAGCTTGTCGAACTTGTTGCTGCGACTGAAGCCTGCCCAGTCGCGCTCGACGATGAACGCGGTGATGCCGTGGGCGCCCTTTTCCATGTCGGTCTTGGCGTAGATCACGTAGGTATTGGCGTCGGGGCCGTTGGTGATCCAGGTCTTGCTGCCGTTGAGCACGTAGACGTCACCGCGTTTGTCGGCGCGCAGTCTCATCGACACCACGTCGGAACCGGCATTCGGCTCGCTCATGGCCAGGGCGCCGATGTGCTCGCCGCTGATCAGCTTGGGCAGGTACTTGAGTTTCTGTGCGTGGCTGCCATTGCGGTTGATCTGGTTGACGCACAGGTTGGAGTGGGCGCCGTAGGACAACGCCACCGAGGCCGAGCCACGGCTGATTTCTTCCATGCTCACCACATGCGCCAGGTAACCCAGGCCCGCGCCGCCGTACTCCTCCGGCACGGTAATACCCAGCAGGCCCATGTCGCCGAACTTGCGCCACAGGTCGGCGGGAAACAGGTTGTCGATATCGATCTGCGCTGCGCGGGGCGCGATTTCCTTGGCCACGAAGGACTGCACCTGGTCGCGCAGCATGTCGATGGTTTCGCCGAGGGCGAAGTTCAGGGACGGGTAACTCATGGACAGGCACCTTAATGTGAGCTTTTGTTGTTGTGTAGGCAAGGCGCGGGGGAGGGCGCTCACCTTTACGTTAACGTAAGCTTGCGTTGCGGCGCTGTCAATCGTAGTTTACGTTTACGTCAACCTACAAAAAAGACAACAGGGGTCGTTATGGATCAACCGAATCCGAGCTACAGCCGTGGCTCCCAGGACAAGGCCTTGCTGGCCATGACCATTGGCGAGGCGTTCGATCGTACCGCTGCGCAGTATCCTGATGGGGAAGCCTTGGTGGTCCGCCACCAACAGCGGCGCTACACCTGGCGGGAGCTGGCCGAGACGGTTGATCTGCATGCGCGGGCGTTCCTCGCCCTGGGCATGCAAACCGGCGACCGCCTGGGCATCTGGGCACCCAATTGCGCCGAGTGGCTGGTCTGCCAGGTGGCGAGCGCGAAACTCGGCGTGATTCTGGTCAATATCAACCCGGCGTATCGCACCAGTGAGCTGGACTACGTGCTCCAGCAGTCCGGTTGCCAGTGGCTGGTGTGCGCCAGCGCGTTCAAGACGTCCGATTACCACGCCATGCTGCAGGAACTCAAGCCCGACCTGCGCCGCATCATCAGCCTGGACCCCAACCCACCTGCGCCATTCATGCCTTGGGCGCAATTGTCGGCGCTGGGGGCGAGCGTCCCTGCGCAGCAACTGCATGCCCGCCAGGCCAGCCTGCATTTCGACCAGCCGGTGAATATCCAGTACACCTCCGGCACCACCGGCTTTCCCAAAGGCGCCACCCTCAGTCACCACAACATTCTCAACAACGGCTATATGGTCGGTGAAAGCCTGGGGCTTGCCGCGCAGGACCGTTTGGTGATTCCTGTGCCGCTGTACCACTGTTTTGGCATGGTCATGGGTAACCTGGGGTGCATCACCCACGGCACCACCATGATCTATCCCAATGACGGCTTCGACCCGTTGCTGACGCTGACCGCCGTTGCTCAAGAGCGCGCCACCGGCCTGTACGGCGTGCCAACCATGTTTATCGCGCTGCTCGATCATCCACGCCTGGGCGAGTTCGACTTGTCCAGCCTGCGTACCGGAATCATGGCCGGCTCGACCTGCCCGATCGAGGTGATGCGCCGCGTCATCGGCGAACTGCACATGGGCGAAGTGCAGATTGCCTATGGCATGACCGAAACCAGCCCGGTGTCCTTGCAGACCGGCGCCGATGACGATCTGGAGCGCCGTGTGACCACCGTAGGCCGCACCCAGCCGCAGCTGGAAAACAGGATCATCGACGGTGACGGCAACACACTACCACGCGGTGAAATAGGCGAACTGTGCACGCGCGGTTACAGTGTGATGCTCGGCTATTGGAACAACCCCGAAGGCACTCGCGATGCCATCGACGAGCAGGGCTGGATGCACACCGGCGACCTGGCGACCATGGACGAACACGGTTACGTGTGCATCGTCGGGCGCAACAAGGACATGATCATTCGCGGTGGCGAGAACGTATATCCACGGGAGCTGGAGGAGTTTTTCTTCACCCATCCGGCCGTGGCTGATGTGCAAGTCATCGGTATTCCCGATGAACGTTATGGTGAGGAAATCGTCGCCTGGATCAAGTTCCACCCGGGCCAGGTGGCGAGCGAGCTGGAACTGCAAACCTGGTGCAATGGCCGCATCGCCCACTTCAAGAGGCCCAGGCACTTCAAGTTCGTGGACGCGTTTCCGATGACGGTGACGGGCAAGATCCAGAAATTCCGGATGCGCGAGATCTCAATCGAAGAGCTGCGAACACGCTCGCAATAACTCACAGAAAGCACAAAGGGGACCCGAAGGTCCCCTTTAATATGTCGTTGCGTGCTCTTTTTTATTATTGAGGGGCGGCCTGTTGTTGTTTTTGGTAGCCGTGACCCGTACCGCTGTTTTGGCGACCCCCATCCGGGGTCAAGAGCAAACGTATTTTTTTGAGCGCTGATCTGCTTCTTCGTAAACGATCCAACCAGTGGGTAGCTACCTGAGGTAGTTTTATTTTTCTCTAACCGGTTGCGGGTTTCGGCACGCCGTACCCTGCAAAGCACATCTTCTCCAAAAAAATCTGTTAGCTGCGTCTCTGCCGTGTTGTTTTTGTTATGTCAGAGTCGTTTCGTCTTATTTTTATTAGGTTTGGTGCTTTTTATTCTTGTTATGCCATAGAGATAGCAGAAGCCGTGCCAACTTTTTAAAGTCCTTTAAAATCAATGGTTTGATTTTTTAGCAGGTTATATTTCTCTGGATTGGCAACGGATTATGTTCCCGCGTTACCCGTTATGCCGGTCTGCGGTAACACATTGTCACAGGTGTGCTACTCAACCGAGGTTACGCGCCTTCGCCACACGCGATCCACTTGCCCGTCCCAGCACCTGGCTGATCTGCTGGCCCGCGCCAATCAGGCGCTCCAGGTCTATACCCGTGTCGATCCCCAGCCCATTGAGCAGGTACACCACATCCTCGGTGGCGACGTTACCGCTCGCGCCCTTGGCATAAGGGCAGCCGCCGAGGCCCGCGATAGAGCTGTCGAATACCTGGATGCCTTCCAGCAGGCTGGCGTAGATGTTGGCGATCGCCTGGCCGTAGGTGTCATGGAAATGCCCTGCGAGCTTGTCGCGCGGCACTTGTGCGCCGACCACCTCGAACAGCCGGCGTGTCGCGCCCGCCGTGCCGGTGCCGATCGTGTCGCCCAGGGACACCTCATAGCAGCCCATGGCATACAGCTCGCGGGCGACAGCCGCCACCTGTTGCGCAGCAATATCCCCTTCGTAGGGGCAACCCAGCACACATGACACATACCCGCGCACGCTGATGCCGTGCTGCCGGGCCGCCGCCATGATCGGCGCAAACCGCTCCAGGCTCTCGCTGATGGAGCAATTGATATTGCGCTGGGAAAACGCTTCGGACGCCGCCGCAAATACCGCGACTTCCTTGACCCCGGCCGCCAGTGCATCCTCAAAGCCGCGCAGGTTCGGCGCCAGCGCGCCATAGGTCACGCCAGGCTTGCGCTGGATCTGCGCGAACACCTCGGCGGAGCCGGCCATCTGCGGTACCCACTTGGGCGACACGAAACTGCCCACCTCGATATAACCCAGGCCGGCGGCGCTCAAGGCGTCCACCAAGCGCACCTTGTCGGCGACGCTGATCGGTCGGGCTTCGTTCTGCAAACCGTCGCGTGGGCCGACTTCCACCAGGCGTACGTGTGAGGGGAGGTTCATGGCGGTTACCTTCTGGTCAATGGCCGGCCTGGCGCATGGTGTGTGCCAGGGCCTGGGTGCAGCGCTCTTCAGCGGTGTCCAGTTCCAGCTTCATTTGTTCGATATCCAGCAACTGTTGCTCAAGCTGCTCACGGCGCTCGGCGATCTTTGCCAGCATGCTGTTGAGTTGAATGTGGTTGCCGCTGGTGGGGTCATAGAGCTCGATCAACTCGCGGCATTCGGCCAGGGAAAAGCCGATGCGCTTGCCGCGCAGAATCAGCTTGAGGCTGACCTTGTCCCGCGCCGAGTAGATGCGCTCCTGGCCCCGGCGCTCGGGGGCCAGCAGGCCTTGCTCCTCATAGAAGCGAATGGCGCGGGTGGTGATATCGAGCTCGCGGGCGAGGTCGGAGATGCTGTAGGTGGTGCTCATGGCGGTGCTCGAGAAAGTCCTGGGGCTAAGCTAATGGCAGGTTGACGTGAACGTCAAGGGCTCCCTTGCTGGTGCTCCATAATCCAATGTGGGAGGGGCGGTGCGACGATTCGACTTGCCCTCGATGATGGCCTCAGAGCCGACCAGGCTTTTGTGTCGATCCCGGTCCAAATGTGGGAGGGGGCTTGCCCCCGATGGCGGCCTCTGGGCCGACCGGGCTGTTGTGGCGATCCCGGTCCAAATGTGGGAGGGGGCTTGCCCCCGATGGCGGCCTCTGGGCCGACCGGGCTGTTGTGTCGATCCTGGTCCAAATGTGGGAGGGGGCTTGCCCCCGATGGCGGCCTCAGAGCCGACCAGGATGTTGGATTGGACCGAGTACATATCCGTTTCTGCGGTCATGGCTGCTATCGGTTCCGCTTTTACAGCGGGTTACTTTTGGAAAAGAGCCCCAAAAGTAACCAAAAAGGCTCTTGCCCCACCACTCGGCACCTCGCTTAGGCTCGGTGTGCCCGAACGCAGGCTTGAATCCGTGGGCCGCCGCCACGCGCCATCCATGGCGCGGGGCGGCTAACCCGGCGTCCTGCCGGGTTGCCCACGGATTCAAGCCTGCGTTCGGCCAGCGTGGTTTAACGGGGCGCCCAGGATCAAAAGCAGATCAAGATCAAGATCAAGATCAAGAGCGGCTCGCTTCGCATCGTGGTTAGCGGTGGGCGCTATAGCGTTATGGTCATCGGGGGCAAGCCCCCTACACTGGGGCCTCCTGCAACCTCAAGCCTGTTGCTTATCCAGCTTCTTCTCGTGGGCAGTAACTTGCTGGCACAACTCGATCATCTGTTCGCGCATCCAGCGGTTCGCCGGGTCCTGGTCGGTGCTTTCATGCCAGTACAAATGGGTTTCCACCGGCGGCACATCATTGACCGGCAGGTTGAACCAGTGCAGCTCATGGCGACGGGCGAAGCGTTCGGGCACGGTCATGACCATGTCGGTCTGCTGCAATACTTGCGACGCCATCAGATAGTGCTGGGAGCGCAGGGCGATCTTGCGCTGGATGCCCATCTTGCCCAGGGCCAGGTCGACATGCCCCAGGCCGTTGCGGCGACTGGAAATATGGATATGGGTCAGCGACAGGTAGTCATCCAGGGTGAATTTGTCCTTGCCCGCCATCGGGTGGCCCTTGCGCATGGCGCACACGTAGCGGTCTTCCATCAGCTTGACGTGGCGCACTTGCGGGTCGGTGTTGAGCGGCGCATCCACGGCGAAATCCAGGCGCCCGGCGGCCAGTTCCTTGGTGGTTTCTCGGCGTTTGGACAGGAAGCTCTCGATGACCACCGTCGGCGCCAGTCGGCGCAGGCGTTGGAACAGCAGCGGTAAAATCACCGCTTCGGTCAGGTCGGTCATGCTGATGCGATAGGTCTTGGCCGCCTGTTGCGGGTTGAAAATCCGGCTCTCCTGTACGGAAACCCGCAGCAACGACAACGCGTTGCGCACCGGGCCGATGATGTTCTGCGCCATCGGCGTGGGCACCATGCCCTGGGCGGTGCGCACGAACAGCGGGTCGTTGAACGTCTCGCGCAGGCGTGCCAGAGCGTTGGACACTGCCGGCTGGGTGATACCGACAATCTGCCCGGCACGGGTGAGGTTGGCTTCGGTGTAGATTGCGTCGAAGACGATAAAGAGGTTGAGGTCGACCTTGCTCAGATTCATGTGGATTGCGCTCTTATTATCAGGGGGCGATTTTTTATGTCTTCCGACGCCAATCATATATCGGTGATGAATGTTAATACACGCCGAGAATAGGCTAGGTAAATTATCAACGCTGTTCTAGCATCGATTGCATGACCTAAACAACCTCTCAGAGAAGGGAGCCGCTCATGGATTTCGCCTATTCGCCCAAGGTTCAGGAACTGCGTGAACGCGTCACCGCATTCATGGACGCTTACGTCTACCCGGCCGAGCCGGTGTTCGAGCGCCAGGTCAGCGAAGGTGACCGCTGGCAGCCCACTGCCATCATGGACGAGCTCAAAGCCAAGGCTAAAGCCGAGGGGTTGTGGAACCTGTTTCTGCCGCAATCCGAGCTGGGCGCCGGCCTGACTAATCTCGAATACGCGCCACTGGCCGAAATCATGGGCCGCTCATTGCTGGGCCCGGAACCGTTCAACTGCTCCGCCCCCGACACCGGCAATATGGAAGTGCTGGTGCGTTACGCCAATGAAGAGCAGAAACAGCGCTGGCTCGAGCCGCTGTTGCGCGGCGAGATTCGTTCAGCCTTCGCCATGACCGAACCGGATGTGGCCTCCTCGGACGCCACCAACATGGCCGCCCGCGCCGAACGCCAAGGCGATGAGTGGGTGATCAACGGCAAGAAGTGGTGGACCTCCGGCGCCTGCGATCCGCGTTGCAAGATCCTGATCTTCATGGGCCTGAGCAACCCGGATGCGCCACGCCACCAGCAGCACTCGATGATCCTGGTGCCGGTGGATGCGCCCGGCGTCAAAATCCTGCGCCCGCTGCCGGTGTTCGGCTACGACGATGCGCCACACGGCCACGCCGAAGTGCTGTTCGACAACGTACGCGTGCCTTACGAAAACGTGCTGTTGGGTGAGGGGCGCGGGTTTGAGATTGCCCAGGGCCGGCTTGGCCCGGGCCGTATCCACCACTGCATGCGCTCCATCGGCATGGCCGAGCGCGCGCTGGAATTGATGTGCAAACGCTCGGTCAGTCGCAGCGCCTTCGGCAAGCCGCTGGCCCGCCTGGGGGGCAATATCGACAAGATCGCCGACTCGCGCATGGAAATCGACATGGCGCGGCTGCTGACCCTGAAAGCGGCGTACATGATGGACACGGTCGGCAATAAAGTCGCCAAAAGCGAAATCGCCCAGATCAAGGTGGTTGCGCCCAACGTGGCACTGAAAGTGATCGACCGCGCCATCCAGATTCATGGCGGTGCCGGTGTGTCCAATGACTTCCCGCTGGCCTATATGTACGCCATGCAACGCACCCTGCGCCTGGCCGACGGCCCGGATGAAGTGCACCGTGCGGCGATCGGCAAGTTCGAGATTGGCAAGTATGTGCCCAGGGAGCTGATGCGCGGCGGGCAGTGAGACCGCGTCGCTCGCTATCGGCGGCAAGCCACCTCCCACACTTGGATGTGTGAATACAGTCAAAATGTGGGAGGGGGCTTGCCCCCGATGAGGCCGGATCGAACAATCCAAAAAAACCAGCCTCAGTACACCCAAACCTCCACCCGCCGATTCTTGATCCGCCCTTCATCTGCCGTATTCGCCGCCACCGGCATCTGCGCGCCGAACCCGCGAATATCGCGCAATATCACGCCGCTTTTCACCAACTCCCGGCGCACCGCCATGGCCCGCAACTTGGACAGCAAGGCCGCCCGCTGCGGATCATTCTTGGCATCGCCAAACCCCACCAACGTCACTTGCTTGTGCAGTTTGCCGTGGCTTTTCAGGTAGGCCACCACCCGCTGTACATCCTGGCGCGCCTTGTTGTCCAGGCTGGCGCTGCCTTCCTCGAAACGAAAATTCACCGTCAGGCGCTGGGCGTTGCGCACGATTGCCTGATAATCCGCGGGCATCGAGGCGCGTGGCGTCACGCCGATCGCCTGCACGTGCTGAGCGATAAAGCCGTTGGCCGCGACGATTGCCTGGCCCTGGCTGCTTTGGGCAAAATCCACCAATGCCTTGGCCCAGGCGTTATGCGTCGCCGGCGGCAGATAAAAATACAGGCGCCGGGACAGCGGGTAATCCTCGGTGGCGATCAGGCTGTTCAGTGGCAGCATCGGTTGCGAGTCGCCATCGACAATGGCCACTGCCTTGGCTTGGCGCACGTAGGGCAGCCCGATAAAACCGATGCCTTGAGGGTCCTGGCTGACCGCATCGGACAGCGCTTCACTGGACTCGAAACGCCGGGCCGAGGCGACCAGCGGTTTGTCGCGGCGGTTCAGCACCAGTTCCTTGAAGGTGTCATAGGTGCCGGACCGGTCGTCGCGGGCGTACACCTGAATAGCGCCGCCAACGCCGCCCAGTGCTTCCCAGGTGCTGATCTGGCCATTGAAGATCTGCGCCAGTTGCTCGGTGTCCAGCGTATTGAGCGGGTTGCGGGGGTTGAGGATGATTGCCACGCCATCGATGGCGATCACCTGTTCGGCTTCCGGGCTTTTCAGGTCGCCCAGGGTTTGCAGGTCGACCCGTTCGGTGTCTTTGATCGGGCGCGACGATGCGGCGAGGTCGGCACTGTGGTTTTTCAGCGCGGCAAATCCTGTACTGGAACCGTGGGCGGCTACGTCGATGCTCACGGTTTTACCCTGACGGGTCTTGCCCATCACGTGCTGTTCATTGGCGCCCTCGGCGGGTTCAATGTACACGCCTTGCAAACCCTTGCGCTCCATCAACCCCTTGACCAGGGCCGGGCCCAACCCCGCGCCGATAGTGTTGGAACCCTGGAGGCGCAATGCCGGGCCTTGATCGGGAAGCGGGAGAGGGGCGGACACAGCGAAAAACGGGAAAAGCGTCAGCAGTAACAGAACGCGCAGCCTCATGCCGGCACCTTTTTGCGCCAAAGGAAGTGCTGCGAGATTAAGTCAGTTGGATTGCAAACATATGACCGATACACCACAGATCAAACTGTGGGAGGCGGCGGCTTGCCCTGGCCCTCTGTAGGAGCGAGCTTGCTCGCGAAAAATTCACAGGCACCCGGTTCATTCAGAAAGCACGCGTTATCGTTGACGTTTTTCGCGAGCAAGCCCCCTCCCACAGTTGACCGAGTAGTGTCAGGGAATTAACTCAATTCCAACCAGATCGGCGCATGGTCCGACGGCTTTTCCAATGCCCGCAAATCATAATCGACGCCGGCATCCTTGACCCGTGGGAGCAAGCCATTGGACGCCATGATCACGTCGATGCGCAGGCCGCGCTTGGGCTCGTCCTCAAAGCCACGGCTACGGTAATCGAACCAGCTGAAACGGTCGGTCACCTCAGGGTTCAAGTGACGGAAGCTGTCCACCAGGCCCCAGTTTTTCAGGCGGGCCATCCATTCGCGTTCTTCCGGCAGGAAACTGCACTTGCCGGTTTTCAGCCAGCGTTTGGCGTTGTCGGCACCGATGCCGATGTCGCAGTCTTGCGGGGAGATATTCACGTCGCCCATCACCACCAGTGCCTGCTCATTGCTGAAGCGGCTTTCCAGCAGCTGCTGCAGGTCTTCATAGAAGCGCTGTTTGGCCGGGAACTTGGTGGGGTGGTCGCGGCTTTCGCCCTGGGGAAAGTAGCCGTTCATGATGATGACCGGGTTGCCGCTCTCGTCGGCGAAGGTGCCCCAGATAAACCGGCGCTGGGCGTCTTCTTCATCGGTGGCAAAACCCTTGTGCACACTCAACGCTTCTTTGCGCGAGAGCAGGGCCACGCCGTAGTGGCCTTTCTGGCCGTGGTAATACACGTGGTAGCCCAGCGCCTGGACTTCGGCCAGCGGGAACTGGTCGTCGTGGACCTTGGTTTCCTGCAGGCCAATCACATCCGGCTGGTGTTTTTCAATCAGCGCCGCCAGCTGATGGGGGCGGGCACGCAGCCCGTTGATATTGAAGGAGACGATTTTCATGGTCGGCGGTCCAGTCTGGCAAAAGGGCGATGCTAGCCGACAAGTCGGACGGGGGCCAGCGTGGCAGTAGGACGCGTGCGCTGCTAATGTCTGGGAACGACTGGCGCTGCGCAGGTTCGTACCCATAAGAGCGCCATCTTTTTGCATGGCGTCCAGGAGATTGATTGTTATGCCTGACACCTCGACGGCCGCTGCCGAGATTCGCGTGCTCAACAGCGGTTATTCCCGCGAAGCGCGTTCCCTGTTGTACCAGGCCTACCGTCACGAACCGACCTTCGCCTACATCTTCGAAGCCGAGCGGCCAGGTTATGAACAGCGGGTACGCGCTACGGTGCGGGAACTGGTCAAGCAGCATTTTTTCCAGAAACTTCCGGCCATTGGCCTGTTCGTCAACGATCGTTTGATCGGCGTCGCCCTCATCGCGCCGCCGCAGCGGCGCCTGGGCATCACCGAGAGCTGGGCCTGGCAGATCCGCATGTGGTTGAGCACCGGTGTGCGCGGTACGCGGCGTTACCTGGAGTACCATCAGGCCGTGCTGGCGTGCCTGCCCGGTGAGTCGGTGCACGTATTGCCGTTGCTGGGCATTCACCCGCAGTTGCAAGGTCACCACTATGGCGAACAATTGCTCGAAGCGGTTCACAACTGGTGCGCCGAAGACCCGCACTCATCGGGCGTGGTGCTCGACACGGGCAATTCCCGTTACCTGGATTTCTATAAGCGCCAGGGCTATGAGGAAATCGGTGAAATTGCTGTAGGACCTGTCCTGGAGCATGTGTTTTTTCATCCCAATCCCCAGGCGTTAACTGCTGCAACGACTTGAGACAGAATTATTCAGATAAATCCGGGTTCAAAGTTCCTCTCTCGCTCGTGTAGCATCCGCGCCTATGAAGTTTCCAGGAAGATTTACCAGCGGCTTGGTTCTGCTGTTCACAAGCTGCGGCGCATTGGCGCAAAGCGAACTGGACGTGCGGATCAAACCCTCAAATGACGCGCTGAAAGCCAACATCGAAGGCTACATCGGCGGGGTTGGCGATCGTGACGAAGAAGCCCTGCTGCGCTTCAGCCGCGGTGCCGAAGAGCAGGCGCGCAAAGCGGCCCAGGCGCTGGGCTTCTATCAGCCACTGATCGCCAGCGATGTGAAGGGCGGCAAGAACCCGCGCCTGATCCTGACCATCGACCCCGGCGAGCCGGTGCATCTGCGCAACGTGACCCTGCGGGTCGATGGCCCGGCGGCGAGCCTCAAGGCATTTCGCGTGCCCGCCAGTGACGATCTCAAGCCCGGCGCGGTGCTCAATCACGGCCATTACGATGACGCCAAGCGCCTGATCCAGAACCAGGCGTCGCGCTACGGCTTTTTCAGTGGGCGTTTCACCCGCCAGACACTCTCCGTCGACCCCCAGGCGGGTGTCGCCGATATCGAACTGGTTTACGACAGCGGCCCACGCTACAGCATGGGCAAGGTCAGCTTCACCGGCGACACGCCGTTCGATGAAGAACTGCTGCAACGCATGGTGCCCTTTGACAGTGGTACTCCTTACGACTCCGAACTGATCGCCGAACTGAACCAGAACCTGCAAGCCAGTGGCTTCTTCGAAAGCGTGCGGGTGGACGCCAGCCCCACTGCCTCGACCAATGACGTGATTCCGGTGGCCGTGCAACTGGACACGCGCAAGCCACGCACCATGGGCCTGGGCCTGGGGTTTTCGACGGACGTCGGCCCGCGGGGCAAGGCCAACTGGACGCGCCACTGGGTCAATCCCCAGGGCCACAGTTATGGCTGGGAAGCCGAGTTGTCGGCGCCGCGACAGAACGTCGGCCTGTGGTATGACATTCCGCTCGACCCTCCGCTCACCGACAAATTGCGCTTCGCCGGTGGCTATCAGAATGAAGAGATCGCCAACACCGACACCTTGAGCAAGCTGCTCACCCTCGGCCCCGAATGGCACAGCAAGTTGCCCAGCGGCTGGACCCGGGTCATCTCGCTCAAATACCAGCGTGAAGAGTATCGCCTGGGCAATGACTCGGGCCTGAGTAACCTGGTGATGCCGGGCATCAGCTACTCCTACCTGCGCAGCGACAACCGCATCGATCCGCACAACGGCTATCGCCTGATGTTCGACAGCAAAGTCGCCAAGGAAGGGCTCGGTTCCGACACCAACCTGCTGTATGGCACCGCCACGATCAAGGGCTTGACCACCTTGTGGGATAACCACCGGTTCCTGGGCCGCGCGCAAGTGGGCGGCAGTGCCACCAATGGCTACAAGTCGGTGCCGCCGTCGCTGCGCTTCTTTGCCGGTGGCGACCAGAGCGTGCGCGGTTATGAATACCAGACCCTGTCGCCGGAAAACGACCGTGGCGACCGCATCGGCGGCCGCTACATGGTGGCGCTGAGCGCCGAATACCAGTATTCCATCACCGAGAAATGGCGGGTCGCGACCTTTATCGACCAGGGCAACTCGTTCAACACCCTGGATATGCCCAGTCTGAAAACCGGCGTGGGGGTGGGTGTGCGCTGGGTCTCGCCCGTGGGCCCGATCCGCCTCGATTTGGCCCATGCCCTGGAAGATCCGGGCGGCATTCGATTGCACTTTTCCATGGGGCCTGAGCTGTGATGCGTGGTTTGAAAATAGCGGGGCTGGCATTGATTGCCGTCCTCGCGCTGTTGCTGTTGACGCTGTGGACGCTGCTCGGTACCCAGGCAGGCAGTCGCTGGGTTCTGGGCCAGGTGCCGGGCCTGAGCGTGGAGAATTTTCACGGACGCCTGGGCGGGCGATGGAGCGCCGACCACGTGCTGTGGCAACAGGACGGCAGCCGCGTCGAACTCAAGGCGCCGACGCTTGACTGGTCGCCGGGTTGCCTGTTGCGCATGACCTTGTGCATCGACCAGTTGGATGTGGACCAGGTCAGCCTGGCGTTCGCACCCGGCACCGAAGAAAGCAGCAGCGGGCCGATCCAACTGCCCGAACTGAAGCTGCCGGTTGCCATCCAACTGGGTGATGTTCGCATCGCCAGCCTGCTGTTCAACGGCAGCGAAGAACTCAAGGGCCTGCAACTGGCGGCGCACTGGACCGCCGCCGGCCTACAGATCGACGCTGTTCATTTGCAGCGCGACGACCTGGTGCTGGACCTCGCCGGCCTGCTGCAACCCACCGGCGATTGGCCGCTCAATGCCACCGGCACGCTCAGCTTGCCCTACGCGCCGGGCGGCGCACCCTGGACCGTCGCGCTGAAGATCGACGGAGACCTGCTCAAAACCCTCAAGCTCGACGCCGACAGCAGCGGTTACCTGCCAGCCAAGCTCAGCGGCGAGCTGCAACCGTTGGCGGAAAACCTGCCGGCGCAGTTGCGCATCACCTCCGAGGCGTTCAAGCCCAGCGCCGATCTGCCCGACACCTTGCAACTCAACCAGTTGGACCTGAGCGCCAAGGGTGACCTTAAAGAGGGTTATCAGTTGCTGGGCAAGGCGGTATTACCGGCGGAAAAAGGCCCGGTGGATTTACTGCTGCAAGGCAAGGTCGACGCCAAGGGCGCGCAGATCGCCGGCCTCGACCTGAACGCCGGCGACAAGCAAAGCCTCACGCTCAGCGCCAACCTGGATTGGCAACAAGGCTTGCGCGCCGACGCCAGAATCGACTGGCTGGACTTTCCCTGGCACCGCCTCTATCCGCTGATCGACGAACCGCAGGTGGCCTTGCGCACCTTCAATGGTGAGGTTTCCTACAAGGACGGCAACTACCTGGGCAACCTCAAGGCCGACCTTGACGGCCCGGCGGGCGCATTCACAGTGGTCACGCCCTTCAGCGGCGACCTCAAGCAGATCTTCCTGCCCGAACTGAAACTGAGCGCAGGTCAAGGTAAGGCCGAGGGCCATCTGAACGTACAGTTTGCCGACGGTATCGCCTGGGACACCGCGCTGGACCTGTCGGCATTGAACCCGGCGTACTGGGTCGCCGAATTGCCCGGCACCCTGGCCGGGCCGCTGCGCAGCACAGGCGAATTCAAGAACGAGCAACTCAAGCTCAACGCCGACCTCGACCTCAAAGGCCGCCTGCGCGGGCAGACCGCCGTGTTCGCGGCCAAGGCCGAAGGCGCGGGGCAGCAATGGACCCTCGCCAACCTGGACATCCGCCTGGGCGACAACCGCATCAACGGCAGCGGCAGCCTGCAGCAACGCCTGGCCGGGCAGATCGACATCAAGCTGGCGCGCCTGGCCCAGCTCTGGCCGCAATTGCGCGGGCAGGTCAACGGCCGCCTCGATGTTGCCGGTACCTTGAAGGCGCCCCAAGGCGCGCTCGACCTCAAAGGCCAGCAACTGGCATTGGCCGATAACCGCCTGCAAAGTCTCAACCTCGACGCGACACTGGACAGCGCCCAGCGCGCCAGCATCCACCTCAAGGGCAGCGGCATCCAAAGCGGCGAGACCCAGGTCGGCACACTCACCGCCAGCGCCCAGGGCGATATCAAGAACCAGAAGGTTCAGGTGGAGCTGGCCGGACCGTTGCTCAAACTGGCCCTGGCGCTGGATGGCAACCTCGACGCAGGCAACTGGCGCGGGCGCCTGGCCAGCGGTGACGTACAAGCCGGTGGCCAGGACTGGCGGCTGCAGGCCCCGGCGAAAATCGAGCGCCTGGCCGACGGCAGGCTGACCTTCGCCGCGCACTGCTGGGTGTCTGGTGGCGCCAGCCTGTGTGGCGAAGACCAGCGCCTGATGCCTGAGCCGAAGCTGCGCTACCACCTCAAGCAATTCCCAATCGACAGTCTTGCGGCGTTCCTGCCCAAAGACTTCGCCTGGCAGGGCAGGCTCAATGCCGACGTACAACTCGACCTGCCGGCCAGCGGCCCGAAGGGCGTGGTCTCGGTGGACGCCGGGGGCGGCAACCTGCGTGTCAGGGACAAGGGCCAGTGGCTGGATTTCCCCTACGATACCCTCAAGCTGGAAACCACCCTGAACCCCAAGCGCATCGACACCCAACTGAATTTCCGTGGCGGCAAGTTGGGCGATTTGTTGTTGCAGGCGCAGATCAACCCGTTGCCGGCCAGCAAGCCGATCACCGGCAATTTCAGCCTCACCGGCCTGGACCTCGCCGTGGCGCGACCCTTTGTGCCGATGGTTGAAAAGCTCAACGGCAAGCTCAACGGCAATGGCCGCATCTCCGGCGGGCTGCTCGCGCCCCTGGTCAACGGCAACGTGAACCTGGTGGACGGTGAAGTCTCCGGGCCGGAACTGCCCATCAGCCTCGAGGGCCTGAACCTACAGGCGCAGATCGCCGGCGAAAGCGTGCAGTTGAACGGCGGCTGGCACAGCGGCAAGGCCGGGCAGGGCAGCCTCAAGGGCCAGATCGACTGGGGCCGCGCCCTGGTGGTCGACCTCAGCCTCAAGGGCTCGCAACTGCCGGTTACCGTGGAACCCTATGCCAAGCTGGAAGTGGCCCCCGACCTCAAGATCAGCCTCAAGGACGACAAGCTGGCGATCGCCGGCAAGGTGCACATCCCGCGCGGCGATATCACCGTGCGCGAGCTGCCGCCCTCGACGGTCAAGGTCTCCGATGACACGGTGATCGTCGGCAGCCAGACCGAAGAAGGCAAACCGCCGATGGCCATGGCTATGGATATCGATGTGGAAGTGGGTGAAGACCAACTCAACTTCGCCGGCTTCGGCCTCACCGCCAAAGTGCAGGGCCACGTGCATATCGGCGACAACATGGACACCCGCGGCGAACTGTGGCTCAACGACGGCCGCTACCGCGCCTACGGCCAGCGCCTCAACGTGCGCCGTGCACGGCTGTTGTTTGCCGGGCCGTTGGACCAGCCGTTCCTGGACATCGAAGCTGTCCGTGTAGTGGTCGAATCGTCCCGAACCGTGACCGCCGGTATTCGCCTGAGCGGCAGCGCCGAACAACCGACCACGCAGATTTTCTCAGAGCCCGCCATGGCTCAGGAGGACGCGCTGTCCTATCTGGTGCTGGGACGTTCGCGCACCAACAACGGTGAAGACAACAACATGCTTGCCGAAGCCGCCCTGGGCCTGGGCCTGATGGGCAGCGCTGGGGTGACCTCGGACATCGCCAATAAGTTGGGCATCCAGGATTTCGACCTGGATACCCAAGGCACCGGCAACAGCACTGCGGTGGTGGCCAGCGGCAAGATCAACGACAAACTCAGCCTGCGTTACGGCGTAGGGGTGTTCGAACCGGCCAATACCATTGCCTTGCGCTATCTGTTGAGCAAGAAGGTGTACCTGGAGGTGGCCACAGGCGTGGCGAGCTCCCTGGATATCTTCTACAAGCGCGACTTCTAAGCCCAACTGGGTCAAATGTGGGAGGGGGCTTGCCCCCGATAGCGGTTTTTCAGTCAGCTAATCTGTAGCTGACCCACTGCTATCGGGGGCAAGCCCCTCCCACATTGGTTCTTTATTTCACTCGAGCTTTTGGTCAGTTACCAAGCAACCTAACTGTTCCATTTGACATTCGCTGCCTAAGCAGTAATATCGCGTCACACATTCACTGCCTAGGCAGTAATAAGGTGACTTTCGATGCCCCACTTCACCCCCGACAACTTTCACAACTGCCATCTCGGCCTGTTGCTGGGCCGCGCTGCGATCCTCAAGGACCGCATCATCGACACTCATATGGAACCCCACGGCATCACCGCCGCGCAGTTCAAGGTGTTGATCATCATGGCCCAGTTCGGCGTCGACACCCCGGCCGAGCTGTGCCGCCACTTGTCCCTGGACAGCGGTTCGATGACGCGCATGCTCGACCGGCTGGAGCAGAAAGACTTGCTCAGCCGCAAACGTTCCGAGCTGGACCGCCGCCAGGTGCAGTTGGTGCTGACCGCCGATGGCCAGCGCCTGGCGGACATGCTGCCGCACATCGGCGCCCAGGCCCTCAATCAACTGGCCGGCGTCCTTGAGTCGGGCGAGCTGGAAACCCTGGAACGGATCCTCAAGAAAATTCTGATCGCTGCGGGTGACCCCATCACAATCCAGCGGGTAGGTAAACAATGAACACACGCGCACTCAGCCTGGTGCTGGCGGCGATGACGCTGGCCGGTTGCGCCAACTACAGCGGCCTCGACACCCAGGGCCGACGCCTGGACGCCAACGCCCTGCAAACCGGCAAATCCTTGAGCGGCGTGACGCTGTCGGATGCCGCCTGGCCCAGCGCCGACTGGTGGAAAGGCCTTGGCGACCCACAGCTCGACAGGCTGATCCAGGAAGCGCTGCAAAACAGCCCCGACATGCAAGTCGCCAGCGCCCGTGCCCATCAGGCCGAAGCTGCGGCCTATGCCGCCAACGCCGCGCGCCTGCCCACCGTGGATGCCAGTGCCGGTGTCAGCCGTTCGCGGCTGGCCAGGGACCAGGACCCGCGCGGGGAGGGCGATGCCTACTCGACCGTGCGCAACATTGGCGCCAGTTTCAATTACAACTTCGACCTGTGGGGCGGCCAACGCGCTGCCTGGGAAGCCGCCCTGGGTCAGGCCCGCGCCGCCGAAGTCGATCAGCAGGCCGCCCGCCTGACGCTGGCTGCCAACGTGGCCAAGGCCTACAGCGACCTGGGCCAGGCGCACATCGTGCGTGACCTGGCCGAGGATGACCTCAAGCGCACCCGACAGATGCTCGACCTGAGCCAGCGCCGGCTGAGCTCCGGTATCGACAGCGAGTACCAGTACCAGCAGACCGAAAGCCTGGAAGCCAGCTCCCAGTCGCAGTTGATCGATGCGGAAAAACAACTGCAAAGCGCCAGGATCGCCCTCGCCGTATTGCTCGGCAAAGGCCCCGACCGTGGCAACGAGCTGGCCCGCCCGGCGGTGCTCAAACCCGCCGCCGTCGCCGTGCCTTCCGTGTTGCCCGCCGAGTTGCTCGGTCGGCGGCCGGACCTGGTCGCCGCCCGTTGGCGGGTGGAGGCTGCGAGCAAGGACATCGCCGCCAGCAAGACCCGCTTCTACCCCAACCTCAACCTGAGCGCGAGCGCCGGCGCCGAGTCGTTGCTGGGGGACGCGATGTTTGGTTCGGCCAGTCGTTTCTTCAACATTGCACCGACCGTGTCGCTGCCGATCTTCGACGGTGGCCGCCTGCGCGCCGACCTCGATGCCCGCGACGCCGATTACGACCTGGCCGTGGCCCAGTACAACAAGACCCTGGTGCAGGCCCTGGGTGATATCGGTACCACCCTGTCGCAATTGCGCGACACCGGGCGGCAGATCAAGGCCCAGCAACACGCCGCCGACATCGCCCAGCAGTCCTACGACACCGGGGTGCAGCGCTACAGCTCCGGCATCGGTAATTACCTGGATGTGCTCAGCATCGAGCAGCAATTGCTGCAGGCCCAGCGTCAGTTGGCGGCCTTGAATGCTGCGCAGATCGATCTGTCGATTCAATTGATGCAGGCCCTGGGTGGCGGGTTCGACGCCAACAACGTGGCCGCGACCACCCCAGCCACCCGCACGGAATAATTTGAGGTATTTGTCATGGCCACTGCCGACAGCAACAACGCAACTGAACAACCCAAAGACAACAACCCGCGCAAACGCAAAGTCATGCTGATCGGCCTGGCGCTGATCGTCATTCTCGGTGTCGTCGGCGTATGGGCCTGGTACGAGCTTTACGGGCGCTTCAACGAAAGCACCGACGACGCCTATGTGAACGGCAACGTGGTGGAAATCACCCCGCTGGTCACCGGCACCGTGGTCAGCATCGGCGCCGACGATGGCGATCTGGTCCACGAAGGCCAGGTGCTGGTCAACTTCGATCCCAACGACGCCGCCGTCGGCCTGCAAAGTGCCCAGGCCAACCTGGCGCGCACGGTGCGCCAGGTGCGTGGTTTGTACAGCAACGTCGATGGTATGAAAGCCCAGGTCAACGCGCAGAAAGCCGACGTGCAGACGGCCCAGGACAACTACAACCGACGCAAGACCCTGGCGCAGGGCGGCGCGATTTCCCTGGAAGAACTGTCCCACGCCCGTGACAGCCTGACCGCCGCCAGGAACGCCTTGACCAACCTTGAGCAGCAACTCAAGATCACCAACGCCCTGGTGGATGACACGGTGATTTCGTCCCACCCGGATGTGCAAGCCGCCGCCGCGCAACTGCGCCAGGCTTACCTGACCAATGCGCGCAGCACCCTGATTGCACCCGTCACCGGCTATGTGGCCAAGCGCACCGTGCAGTTGGGCCAGCGCGTCCAGCCGGGTACCGCGCTGATGGCGGTGATTCCGCTGGACCAGCTGTGGATCGATGCCAACTTCAAGGAAACCCAACTGCGTGATATGCGCATCGGCCAGCCGGTGGACATCGAGTCGGACATCTACGGCAGCGACGTGAAGTACAGCGGCACCGTCGACAGCCTCGGCGCCGGCACCGGCAGCGCGTTCGCCCTGTTGCCCGCGCAGAACGCCACCGGCAACTGGATCAAGATCGTGCAGCGCGTACCGGTGCGCATCCACATCAACGCCGAGGAACTGGCCAAGCACCCGCTGCGGGTGGGTTTGAGCACCGTGGTCAATGTGGACCTGCACGACCAGAGCGGCCCGGTCCTGGCGCAGCAGCCGCCGCAGAAGGCTTCGTTCACCACCAACGTGTATGACCGCCAACTCGCCGAGGCCGATGCCATGATCAACCAGTTGATCCATGACAACAGCGTCGCCGCTCCCAAGGCTGCGCAACGCTGATGAGCAATAACGCCTCGTTCACGCCACCCAGCCTGTTGATGGCCACTATCGGGCTGTCGCTGGCGACCTTCATGCAGGTGCTCGACACCACCATCGCCAACGTGGCGTTGCCGACCATTTCCGGCAACCTGGGCGTGAGTTCGGAGCAGGGCACCTGGGTCATTACTTCGTTTGCGGTGAGCAACGCCATTGCCTTGCCGCTCACCGGTTGGTTGAGCCGGCGCTTCGGCGAGGTGAAGCTGTTCCTGTGGGCGACCATGCTGTTTGTGCTGGCGTCGTTCCTGTGCGGTATTTCCACCTCGATGCCCGAGTTGATCGGCTTTCGCGTGCTGCAGGGGCTTGTGGCGGGGCCGTTGTACCCGATGACCCAGACGCTGCTGATCGCGGTCTACCCACCGGCCAGGCGCGGCATGGCCCTGGCGCTGCTGGCGATGGTCACGGTGGTGGCGCCGATTGCGGGACCGATCCTCGGCGGCTGGATCACCGACAGCTACAGCTGGCCGTGGATCTTCTTCATCAACGTGCCTATCGGCATTTTTGCGGTGATGGTGGTGCGTGCGCAGTTGAAGAAACGTCCGGTGGTCACCAGCTACCAGCCGATGGACTATGTGGGGTTGTTGAGCCTGATCGTCGGCGTCGGCGCCTTGCAGATCATCCTCGACAAGGGCAATGACCTGGATTGGTTCGAGTCCAACTTCATCATTATCGGTGCGGTGATCTCGGCGATTGCCCTGGCGGTGTTCGTGATCTGGGAGATGACCGACAAGCACCCGGTAGTGAATCTGCGCCTGTTCGCCTACCGCAACTTCCGCATCGGCACCATCGTACTGATCCTGGGTTACGCGGGCTTTTTCGGGATCAACCTGATCCTGCCGCAATGGCTGCAGACCCAGATGGGCTACACCGCGACCTGGGCGGGACTCGCGGTGGCGCCGATCGGTATCCTGCCGGTGCTGATGTCGCCGTTCGTGGGCAAGTACGCGAACAAGTTCGACCTGCGCCTGCTGGCGGGCCTGGCGTTCCTGGCGATTGGCTTGAGCTGTTTCATGCGGGCGGGGTTCACCAACGAAGTGGACTTTACCCATATCGCCCTGGTGCAACTGTTCATGGGCATCGGCGTGGCGCTGTTCTTCATGCCGACCCTGAGCATCCTGATGTCCGACCTGCCGCCCCAGCAGATTGCCGACGGCGCGGGCCTGGCGACTTTCCTGCGCACCTTGGGTGGCAGCTTTGCGGCGTCGCTGACCACCTGGATCTGGATCCGCCGGGCCGACCAGCACCATGCCTACATGAGCGAGAACATGACCACCTACGACTCGGCGACCCGCGACGCCTTGCAGGCGCTCGGAGGGGCAGGGCACAAGGCGTATGCGCAACTGGACCAGATCCTCACCAGCCAGGCCTACATGATGTCCACCGTGGACTACTTCACGTTGCTGGGGTGGATGTTCATGGGCTTGATGCTGCTGGTGTGGCTGGCCAAGCCACCGTTTACCGCGAAGGCGGGGCCTGCGGCTTCGGGGCACTGACTGCCTTGGGCTGAAATGCAATCAACTGTGGGAGGGGGCTTGCCCCCGATAGCGGTGGGTCAGGCACAGATGCATCGACTGACACTCCCTCATCGGGGGCAAGCCCCCTCCCACAGTTGATGTGTGTTGTCAGGTATCAAGCGCCAGGCAAAGCCAACTGTGGATTGACGAAGTCAAACGCCGCCAGTTGAAAGCCTTGCTCATCCACCTGCAACGCCCAGCCTTGCTTGTCCCAATCCCCCAACACAATACGCTTGGCTGCCTGGTCACCAATCTGCAACTTATGAATGGCGGGGCGGTGCGTATGGCCGTGGACCAGGGTGCGCACGCCGAAGTGCTGCATCACCCGCGGCACTTCGTCGGGGGTGACATCGACAATGTCGTTGGCCTTCATGCGCGTCTGTGCACGGCTCTCGCTGCGCAGCTTTCGCGCCAGCTTATGGCGTGTGCCCAGAGGCAGGTTGCGCAGGATAAACAGCACAATCGGGTTACGCAGGATGCGCCGCAGCTTCATATAGCCGAGGTCACGGGTGCAGAGGCTGTCGCCGTGCATCAGCAGCACGGGTTCGCCGTAGAAGTGCACGACGCTCGGGTCCTTGAGCAGGCTGGCGCCTGCGGCTTTGCAGAACGCCTTGCCGATCAGGAAGTCGCGGTTGCCGTGCATGATGAAAATCGCAGTGCCGCTGTCGCTCAGTTCGCGCAGCGCGTCACAGATAGAACGCTGGAACGGTGTCATCCCATCGTCGCCAATCCAGGCTTCGAAGAAGTCCCCCAGAATGTACAACGCCTGGGCGCCACGGGCGCGGCCGTGGAGCAGATCCAGAAACGCCCGGGTGATGTCCGGGCGCTCCTCTTCCAGATGCAAGTCTGAAATCAGCAATATCACCCAACGATCTCGGCTTTCTCGACGATCACGTCTTCGGCTGGAACGTCCTGGTGACCGGCCTTGGACGTGGTGGACACGCCTTTGATCTTGTCGACAACGTCCTGGCCTTCGGTGACTTTACCGAACACCGCGTAACCCCAGCCCTGCACATTCTTGCCGCTGTGGTTGAGGAAGGCGTTGTCGGCCACGTTGATGAAGAACTGCGCGGAGGCCGAATGCGGCTCCATGGTACGGGCCATGGCGACGGTGTACTTGTCGTTGGAGAGGCCGTTGTCCGCTTCGTTCTGGATGCTCGGGCGCTTGTCTTTCTTCTCTTTCATGCCTGGCTCGAAACCGCCGCCCTGGATCATGAAGTTGCCGATGACACGGTGGAAAACGGTGTTTTCGTAGTGGCCGGCGTTGACGTACTCGATGAAGTTGGCAACGGTGATCGGCGCTTTCTCGGCGTTCAACTCGATGACGATGTCACCGTGGTTGGTGGTCAGTTTGACTTGAGTCATGTTCACTACTCTTTTCAGGGAATTCGTGGGTTTGAGTGCCTGGGGCACCTTACCTGTCTGGCTTAAACGACGGCCAAGGCGCGCAGTTTAGCGTGCCCTGCAGGAATTTCGAGGTGGTTTTTTAACGCCCCGGCCATAAAAGCAGTAATTAAACAGCAGTTTTTGGTCCCAGCCTGTCAGTGTCTTGACTGCATCGGCTATTATGAGCCCTTTGTTTTATCTGGCCCCACCTGGCCACGAACCTGTCTGTTCAAGGATCCTATGAGCAAGCCCACTGTCGACCCTACCCCGAATGCCAAGGCCGGACCTGCCGTCCCGGTCAATTTCCTGCGCCCGATCATCCAGGCGGACCTGGATTCGGGCAAGCACACGCAGATCGTCACCCGTTTCCCGCCAGAGCCCAACGGCTACCTGCACATCGGTCACGCCAAGTCGATCTGTGTGAACTTCGGTCTGGCCCAGGAGTTCGGTGGCGTCACGCACTTGCGTTTCGACGACACCAACCCGGCCAAGGAAGACCAGGAATACATCGACGCCATCGAAAGCGACATCAAGTGGCTGGGCTTCGAATGGTCCGGTGAAGTGCGCTATGCCTCCAAGTATTTCGACCAGTTGTTCGACTGGGCCGTCGAGCTGATCAAGGCCGGCAAGGCCTATGTGGACGACCTGACCCCGGAGCAGGCCAAGGAATACCGTGGCACCCTGACCGAGCCGGGCAAGAACAGCCCGTTCCGCGACCGTTCGGTGGAAGAGAACCTGGACTGGTTCAACCGTATGCGCGCTGGTGAATTCCCGGACGGCGCCCGCGTGCTGCGCGCCAAGATCGACATGGCCTCGCCGAACATGAACCTGCGCGATCCGATCATGTACCGCATCCGCCATGCTCACCACCACCAGACCGGTGACAAGTGGTGCATCTACCCCAACTACGACTTCACCCACGGTCAGTCGGACGCCATCGAAGGCATCACCCACTCCATCTGCACCCTGGAGTTCGAGAGCCATCGCCCGCTGTACGAGTGGTTCCTCGACAGCTTGCCGGTACCGGCGCACCCGCGTCAGTACGAATTCAGCCGCCTGAACCTGAACTACACCATCACCAGCAAGCGCAAGCTCAAGCAACTGGTTGATGAAAAGCACGTGCATGGCTGGGACGACCCGCGCATGTCGACCCTGTCGGGCTTCCGCCGTCGCGGCTACACCCCGGCCTCGATCCGCAATTTCTGCGACATGGTCGGCACCAACCGTTCCGACGGCGTGGTTGACTTCGGCATGCTCGAATTCAGCATCCGCCAGGACCTCGACGCGAACGCCCCGCGCGCCATGTGCGTGCTGCGTCCGTTGAAGGTCGTGATCACCAACTACCCGGAAGGCCAGGTCGAGCACCTCGAACTGCCGCGTCACCCGCAGAAAGAAGAACTCGGCGTGCGCAAGCTGCCGTTCGCCCGTGAAATCTACATCGACCGCGATGACTTCATGGAAGAACCGCCAAAAGGCTACAAGCGTCTGGAGCCGAACGGCGAAGTGCGCCTGCGTGGCAGCTACGTGATCCGTGCCGATGAAGCGATCAAGGACGCCGATGGCAACATCGTCGAACTGCGCTGCTCGTACGACCCGGACACCCTGGGCAAGAACCCTGAAGGCCGCAAGGTCAAGGGCGTGGTCCACTGGGTGCCGGCCGCTGCCAGCATCGAGTGCGAAGTGCGCTTGTACGATCGTCTGTTCCGCTCGCCGAATCCTGAAAAGGCCGAAGACAGCGCCAGTTTCCTCGACAACATCAACCCTGACTCCCTGCAAGTACTCACCGGTTGTCGTGCCGAGCCATCGCTTGGCGACGCACAGCCGGAAGACCGTTTCCAGTTCGAGCGCGAAGGTTACTTCTGCGCGGATATCAAGGACTCGAAACCGGGCGCGCCGGTATTCAACCGTACCGTGACCTTGCGTGATTCGTGGGGCCAGTGATTCTGTTTAAGGAACTGTCGTGCTAACGATCTACAACACACTCAGCAAGACCAAAGAAGTCTTCAAGCCGCTGGATGGCAACAAGGTGCGCATGTACGTGTGCGGCATGACCGTGTACGACTACTGCCACATCGGCCACGGCCGCAGCATGGTTGCCTTCGACCTGGTGACCCGCTGGTTGCGCTTCAGCGGCTATGACTTGACCTATGTGCGCAACATCACCGACATCGACGACAAGATCATCAACCGCGCCAATGAAAACGGCGAGTCGTTCGACGCGCTGACCGAGCGCATGATCGCCGCGATGCACGAGGACGAGGCGCGCCTCAACATCCTCAAGCCGGACATGGAACCGCGCGCCACGGACCACATTCCTGGCATGCACGCGATGATCCAGGCCCTGATCGACAAGGGTTACGCCTACGCCCCCGGCAATGGCGACGTGTACTACCGTGTCGCCAAGTTCATGGGCTACGGCAAGCTGTCGCGCAAGAAAATCGAAGACCTGCGCATCGGCGCACGCATCGAAGTCGACGAAGCCAAGCAGGACCCGCTCGACTTCGTGCTGTGGAAAGCCACCAAGCCGGGCGAGCCCAGCTGGGAGTCGCCGTGGGGCGCCGGGCGTCCGGGCTGGCACATCGAATGCTCGGTGATGTCCACCTGCTGCCTGGGCGAGACCTTCGACATTCATGGCGGCGGCAGCGACCTGGAGTTTCCGCATCACGAAAACGAAATCGCCCAGAGCGAAGCCGCCACCGGCAAGACCTACGCCAACGCCTGGATGCACTGCGGCATGATCCGCATCAATGGCGAGAAGATGTCCAAGTCCTTGAACAACTTCTTCACCATTCGCGACGTGCTGGAAAAGTACCATCCGGAAGTGGTGCGGTATCTGCTGGTGTCCAGCCATTACCGCAGCGCCATCAACTACTCGGAAGACAACCTCAAGGATGCCAAGGGTGCCCTGGAGCGGTTCTACCATGCGTTGAAAGGTTTGCCCGCCGTTGCCCCGGCTGGCGGCGAAGCGTTTGTGGCGCGGTTTACCGAAGTGATGAATGATGACTTCGGTACCCCGGAAGCCTGCGCGGTGCTGTTTGAGATGGTGCGTGAGATCAACCGGTTGCGCGAGAGTGATCTCGACGCGGCGGCTGGGCTTGCTGCTCGCCTCAAAGAGCTGGCGAGTGTGCTGGGCGTGTTGCAGATGGAAGCCGATGACTTCCTGCAAGCCGGCGCTGAAGGGCGTGTGGATGCAGCAGAGGTGGATGCGCTGATCCAGGCGCGTCTGGCTGCTCGTGCCAATAAAGACTGGGCGGAATCCGACCGTATCCGTGACCAACTGACCGCGATGGGTGTGGTGTTGGAAGACGGGAAGGGTGGGACGACGTGGCGGTTGGCTGATCAGGCTTGAGCGGTAAACGCTGAATGAAAACGCCCCTACTGGCTCGGGGCGTTTTTTTGGGTGCTGTTCTTGTTCCTGTCCTAATACGACGGGGAGGGCATTTTTAGTTTATACGGACCGGCGGTCGATCAAACGATTGTCAGAAAATTGAACGTAGCCTTGCGGACCTTCCTTGAAGTGGCGATTTGGACGATGGGAATGACGGTCTTCACCACTGTTTCCAACCTTGAGCAGCGTACGTCCATCGCTATCAATAATAGTCTCGACTCGCAGGACTCCGTACATACCTTCCATGCTAAGTGTCAAGATTCCATTGTAGAGATGGAATCCAGGTGCTGTCGGATTCAACGGGATAATCGTATGCTCTCTTTCTTCTATGTTTCCTTGAAGGGCAGATATGTTTTTTATGACGAAATTTCCCTCATCCAGTAAATAGGCGCCCACCCAGGAGCCCCACAGCGAGTAAGGAACACGTGAAGATGAGAAGTATCCGGTTGTGGCCAAAACTGTTTTCTTTCGAGCTTCATCTATTTCTTGTTCTTTGCTAGTGTCAATTGCCATCTCCCACCAATTTGGCAGTAATAGCAGAACATGATTTCGTTCAAGGTAACCTTCAATGGCAGGTTCCAATTGAATGGCGAGAATATTGTTCAACTCCGCTATCAGCGCCGTATTTTCACGCACAATTTCAGCTTCGGGCACTGGAGGAGGCGCCGGTGGGCTAATGGTCGAGGACAGGATATCCATGGGCGTACGCCCAGCAGCAACGTCTGCTCTCCATGGGGTATCACGGGCATCAAGCACTGCACCTGCAACTTCTCCAATCCAGTAGGAAGGGTTGACGTTCTGAAGGAGCCATCGTTGCATCTCGGGTGAAACGGGATAGCTCAATTCTGCCGCCTTGGCTCGCCGTGCCTGATCGTCAGCAGGATTGTCTATCAGGGCCGCGGCCAGCATCTGCGTGTGAAAAAACTGGGCACTTCCTTCTGTTACATCGGGAAGCTTGAGGTTGTCCGCAATTGCCGGGAATTGATTGATAAAGAGTGCATCCCAATAAGCTGCTTGTGCCAGATATTGTTGGGGTTGGGCGGGGTTTAAAGCGGCTCTTTGAAGCGCATGATAGAGGAGTGTACGGTAAAGCGCTGGGTTCGTCGGAACGGGATAGTCTCTGTCCAAAAAAGTGCGTGGCGGAGGCGACCAATATTGCTCTGAAAATTGTATAAGGTGGAAAGTTTCGTGAACAACGAAGCTGTAAATTTCTTCCTCGTCTGAAAGAACAGGCGGGAATTTGTCTGGCGGTAATGGCAAATAGCGAAGGACGTCAAGTGCAGTGGCCTGGCGGGTTTTCCACCATATATAGCGTAAACTCCCCCTGCCACCGTCCGCATGCGGATGGGGTGGGGCTGCATCGACGTCCGCTCGCGCCACGGGAACAATACCGGCAACGCTTATTTCAAATGCCTGGTCACCCGATACCAGCAGCAAATAGCGGTCTGACATATTTGTATCTGGCCAGATTTGGTTACTCACTGGCCAGGCTTTCTGTATAAGTTTATGAATTTTCTGTGAGAGTTGATCTATCTTGACGTTTTGAGTATTGGTCATTTTTCAATCCTCTTAAATCATTTTTATTGTGCCCAGTTAGTGGTATTGCACTGCTGTAGAAAAATGTGAACAGATGATAATGTCCTGCTTTTTAATGGCTGTAGGATTCGGCTGTCTTTTAGTCAATTCGCTTCATGCGCTTCATGTCATTGGCGGATTCTCAATAATAGTTTAGTCACCCTAACCTCCGTCGAGCAGCCGCGTTAATGTTGATTTAATCCTTGCGTGCAACAACCGAGCGTCGAAGAAATAGCCCAGCCACCCCTTTCTGTACTGCGAGGATGTGGGTTAACGGCGTGCCTGCCACCTACAGTGATGCGCAGGGCATCAGTGAACCTATCGTTCCCGGCCATACGGTGCCGGGAATCAAGCTGAACGAGCTGACGGCCAACCGTCAGCGCACCGTTCAGTTCATGCCAACGGTACGCGCATTGCGCAATTTCGGGCCCGTGGTTGTGCCTGCCGACAGCTATTTCATGCTGGGGGACAACCGCGATAACAGTGCTGACTCCCGGTATATCGGCTTTGTGCCACGTCGGCTGTTGATCGGGCGGGCGCACCATGTCCTGGCGTCGGCGGAGATCCTGGACCATTGGATACCACGGTTGCGCAGGTTTGGCGCGCCGATCCTGTAACAGGATTCATGCTATTAGACGGCACCATGACTCACAGGAAGAGACTCGAATGGATTGTATTTTCTGCAGCATTGTTCAAAAGACCTCCCCGGCTCACATTCTGTGGGAAGACGACCAGCATATGGCGTTTCTCTCGATCTTTCCCAATACGCCCGGTTTTAGTGTGGTGATACCCAAGCAGCATTACGGCAGTTATGCGTTTGCGCAGTCGGATGAAGTGCTGGCCGGGCTGGTCGTAGCGGCGAAGAAGACCGCGCTACAGATCGACCGAGCGTTTGCGGATGTGGCGCGTACGGGGATGATGCTGGAGGGGTATGGGGTGGATCATTTGCATGCGAAGTTGTTTCCCATGCATGGGACGGGGTCGGACAGTGCGTTCAAGCCGTTGAGTTCGAAGGTGGATAAGTTTTTCGAAGCCTATGAAGGCTACATCTCATCCCATGATTCAGAGCGGGCGGAGGATACCGAATTGGCGGCGTTGGCGGCGCACATCCGATCTTTCGCCTAGTACCCATCTAAATGTGGGAGCGTGTTCATTCAAGTAATCAGCGGCGGCTGCTGACCTCGGCGGGTACGTCGTCGCCGGCCATGCGCTTGCGGAACAGTCCGGTACGCGCCAATAGCAACGTGGTCACCGGCACCGTGATCGACAACAAAATCGGTATCAACCAGCCATGCAACACCGGCCCGGACTTGAGCACCGAGAAATAGATAATCGACGCCAACGCCACACACCAGGCCCCCAACGTCGAAGCCAGCGCGGGCGGGTGCATACGCTGGAAGAAGTCCTTCATGCGCAACAACCCGATCGCGCCAATCAGCGCGAACACGCTGCTCAGTACCAGCAGCACCGCCACGACAGTTTCCATCCATAACGGCATCATTCAATCACCTCGCCACGCAGCAGGAATTTCGCCAGGGCAAACGAGCCGACGAAGCCAAACAGCGCAATCAGCAGCGCCGCTTCAAAGTAGGTGTCACTGGCATAACGAATGCCTAGTACCAGCATCATCAGCATCGCCAGGATGTACAGGTAGTCCAGCGCCAGTACCCGGTCCTGCGCCGACGGGCCTTTGAACAGGCGGATCAGGGTCAGCACCATGGCCAGGGAAAACAGGAACAGGCTGAACAGGATCGCATTGGAGAGCAGGGCGCTCATTCGAAGATCTCCATCAGGGGCCGTTCGTAGGTGGTCTTGAAGTGCTCGATAAACGGCGCTTCATCCTCCAGGTCGAACACGTGCAAGAGCAGGATGCTGCGGTCCAGCGCCAGCTCGGACCAGATGGTGCCGGGGACCACGGTGGTGATCATCGACAGCGCGGCGAGGCCGTTGGCGTCGCGCAGATCCAGGGGAATCTTGATGAAGCGCGAACGCGGCGGGCGGGAGCCGCAAGTCAATACGCCCCAGGCCACTTGCAGGTTGGACACGATCACATCACGGCCCACCAGGAAAAACAGGCGGATGATCACGCCAGGGCGGCGGATGCGGATCGGCAAAGGCCGCAGCGGTGCCATCAGCAGCGGTGCGAGAAAGCCCAGCAAGGCCCCCAGCAGCAGGTTGCCAGGGCTCACGGACAGGTTCAACACCAGCCACAACAACCACAACGCCAGGGACAGCCATGGGGCAGGGAACAGGCGTTTCATGGCTGCACCTCCAGCGCGGCGGTCTTGGCTTCAGGGCTTGGCACCGGCCGCGTTGCCATGACTGCCATCACGTAGTGTTCCGGGTTGTTCAGGCTCTGGGCGGTGGCCTGGGTGTAGCGCATCAGCGGTTCGGCCTTGAAGGTCAGCAGGATGCTCAGGCCGAGCAGGAAGAAGATTGGCACGCACTCGTAGCGACGCAGCAGTGGCGATGGGCGCTCTTCCGGGGTCCAGAAGCGCTGGATGCCCAGGCGCGCGAAGGCGATCAGCGAAGCCAGACCAGAAAGGATCAGCAACGCTACCAGGCCCCAGGCGGCGGGACGGATGGGCTCGTCAACACTGAGGCCCAGGCCCAGCGGATTCACCAGCGCGCTCAACAAGCTGAGCTTGCCGATAAACCCAGACAGCGGCGGCATGCCGATAATCAGCAGCGCACAGGCGACAAAGCTCAGGCCGAGGAACGCCATGGTCCACGGAATCACCTGGCCGACGACGGCCTTCTGTTCATCATCCAGGTTGACGCCGGGGCGCGGATGCAGGGATTCCATGGCTTTAGGCAATGCATCGATTTCTTCATCCAGCGGTAAATCGTTGGCCGAACGCGAACGCTCGATCAATTCAGCCAGCAGGAACAGCGCGCTCAACGCCAAGGTCGAGCTGACCAGATAGAACAGCGCGCCAGCGGTCAGGCTCGGCTGAGCGAAGCCTACCGCCGACAGCAGAATCCCGGCTGACACCAGAATGCTCAAGCTCGCCATGCGCTCCAGACGCTGCGCCGCCACCATCGCCAGCGCCGCGCAGATAATGGTCGCCATGCCGCCATACACCAGCCAGTCACCACCAAACAGCGCCGAGGCGCCTGCCTGCCCGGAGAACAGCAGGGTCCACAGGCGCAGCACGGTGTACACGCCGACCTTGGTCATGATCGCAAACATTGCCGCCACCGGTGCACTGGCCGAGGAGTAGGCAGGCGCGAGCCAGAAGTTCAGCGGCCACATGCCGGCCTTGGCCAGGAACGCCGTCGCGAGGATCGCCGCACCGGCGTGTAACAGGCCACGATCAGCCTCCGGCACCAGCGGGATTTTCAGCGCCAGGTCAGCGAAGTTCAGCGTGCCGGTGACGCCATAGATCATCGCCGCGCCAATCAGGAACAGCGACGACGCCAGCAGGTTGATCGCGATGTAATGCAGCCCTGACGACACCCGCGCACGGCCCGAGCCGTGCAGCATCAAACCGTAGGACGCCGCCAGCAGCACCTCGAAGAACACGAACAGGTTGAACAGGTCGGCGGTGAGGAAGGCGCCGTACAGACCCATCATCTGGATCTGGAACAGCGCATGGAAACTGGTGCCCGCACGGTCCCAGCGGGCCATGGCGAACAGCAGCGCGCTCACGCCGATAATCCCGGTGAGTACCAGCATCAGCGCCGACAGTTGGTCCACCACCAGCACAATGCCGAACGGCACTTGCCAGTTGCCCGGCAGGTACACGCCGATCGAGCCAGGGCCGCCTTTTTGCGTCCAGTACAGCAGCAAAATGGCCACGCCCAGGCCGAGGATGCTCGAGATCAGGTTGATCTGCGCCTTCAGCGGGCGACGTTTTTCGCCAAGCATCAGCATCAGTGCGGCGGTGAGTAATGGCAGCAGGATGGGCGCGACGATCAGTTGGTTGACCCAATTCATTCCTTGGGCTCCCGGCCGTCCACATGGTCAGTGCCGGTCAGGCCCCGCGAGGCCAGCAGCACCACCAGAAACAGCGCGGTCATGGCGAAGCTGATTACGATCGCCGTGAGCACCAGCGCCTGGGGCAGCGGGTCGGTGTAGTTGAGCAGGTCTTGCGGCACGCCGTCCTTGATGATCGGCTCCTTGCCGATAAACAGGCTGCCCATGCTGAAAATGAACAGGTTGACCCCGTAAGACAGCAGGCACAGGCCCATCACCACCTGAAACGTCCGTGGCCGCAGGATCAGCCAGACACCAGAGGCCGCCAGGACCCCAATGGCAATTGCGATGACTTCTTCCATCAGGCGGCTCCTTCTGTTGTGGCAACGACTTTGGCCTGGTTGCTCGGTTTATGCGCTCGCACCGACTGGTGACCGAGGGCAGTGAGCATCAGCAGCGTCGAACCGACGACCATGGCGTACACACCGACATCGAAGAATAACGCGCTGGCGACATGAATATCGCCCAGCACCGGCAGGCTGAAATGCCAGGTGTGCGTGGTGAGGAACGGGTACCCGGCAAACAATGCGCCGAGCCCGGTGAGGGTCGCTGAGAACAGGCCGAACCCCATCCAGCGCATCGGCCGCAGGCTCATTTGCGCCTCGACCCACTGCGTGCCGGCGACCATGTATTGCAGGATAAACGCCACCGACATCACCAGCCCGGCGACAAACCCGCCGCCCGGTTGGTTGTGGCCGCGCATGAACAGGTAGAACGACACCACCAGCGCAATCGGCAGCAGCAAGCGCACCAGCACCGCCGGCACCATCATGAAACCCAGGGCCGTGTCGCTGGCCTGGCGCGGGTTGACCAGGTCGGTGGCCACGTCCGGCGCCAGCTGGCGCTGTTGCGGCGGCAGTTCCATGCTTTCTTTCGACGGGCGGAAGCGCCGCAGCAGGGCGTACACGGTCAGCGCCACGGCGCCGAGCACGGTGATTTCGCCGAGGGTATCGAAGCCGCGGAAGTCCACCAGCATCACGTTCACCACATTGCTGCCGCCACCCTCGGGCAGGGCGCGACTGAGGTAGAACGAGGAGATATCGTTGGGGGTCTGGCGTGTCAGCATCGCATAGGACAACAGCGCCATGCCGCCACCCACCACGGTGGACAGCAGGAAGTCGCGCACCCGGCGGATCCGCGCCTTGCGCAGGGTGTTGGGCAGTGGCCACACCTCTTCGATCCGCCGTGGCAGCCAGCGCAGGCCGAGCAGGATCAACACGGTGGTGACCACTTCCACCACCAGTTGCGTCAGGGCCAGGTCCGGCGCCGAGAACCACACGAAGGTAATGCACGTCATCAGGCCGCACACGCTGACCATGGTCAGGGCTGCCAGCCGGTGATACTTGGCCTGCCAGGCGGCGCCCAGCGCGCAGGCAATCGCCAGCACCCACAGGGTCACGAACACGATGGAGCCGGGGATCTTCGGCCGGTCACCCCAGGTCAGGCCGCTGTTGAGCATCGGGATCAGGGCGCCGATCACCGCCACGATCACCAGCAGGAACAATTGGGTTTGCAGGCGCTTGGTGCTGATGCGTTTCTCGATCTTGCGCACCCCGCGCATCATCACCACCAGGCAACGCTCGAAGCCGCGCTTGCCGTTGAAGTAGCCGATCAGCGGCGGGTAGGTGAAACGGCCGCGCTTGAGTTGCTTGCGCAGCATCAGGTAGAGCACCACACCGCCGGACATGGCCACCAGGCTCATGATCATCGGCGCGTTCCAGCCGTGCCAGATCGCCAGGCTGTATTCCGGCAGCACACCGCCCACCACCGGCAGTGCGGCGGCGGCGAGGATCGAGCCGACCACCTGGGCCGGGAAAATCCCCACCAGCAGGCAGGTGAATACCAGCAGTTCGACGGGGGCGCGCATCCAGCGTGGTGGTTCGTGGGGCGTGTGCGGCAAGTGGGTGGCGGGCGGGCCGAAGAACACATCCACGGTAAAGCGCAGGGCATAGGCCACGCTGAACGTACCGGCGATGGTCGCGATCACGGGCAGCATGATTTCCACCCATTTTGTCGACGAGATAAATACGGTTTCGGCGAAGAACATCTCTTTGGACAGGAAGCCATTGAGCAACGGCACGCCGGCCATCGAGGCACTGGCCACCATCGCCAGGGTCGCGGTGAACGGGATCAGGCGCACCAGTCCACTGAGCTTGCGGATATCCCGCGTGCCGCTTTCGTGGTCGATAATGCCCGCGGCCATGAACAGCGAGGCCTTGAAGGTGGCGTGGTTGAGAATATGGAACACTGCCGCGACGGCGGCCAGCGGGCTGTTGAGGCCCAGCAGCAGGGTGATCAGCCCGAGGTGACTGATGGTGGAGTAGGCCAGCAGGCCTTTGAGATCGTTCTGAAACATGGCGCAGTAGGCGCCGAGGAGGAGGGTGAGCGCGCCGGCACCGCCGACGATCCAGAACCACTCTTCGCTGCCGGACAGCGAGGGCCACAGGCGGGCCAGCAGGAACACGCCGGCCTTCACCATCGTCGCCGAATGCAGGTATGCCGACACCGGCGTCGGCGCGGCCATGGCGTGGGGCAACCAGAAGTGGAAGGGGAACTGCGCGCTTTTGCTCAAGGCGCCGATCAGCACCAGGGCCAGCATGACCGGGTACAGCGAGTGCGCACGAATCTGATCGCCCGCTGCCAGCACCTGGTCCAGGTCATAGCTGCCGACGATGTGCCCCAACAGCATCACCCCGGCCAGCAGGCACAAACCACCCGCGCCGGTGACCATCAGCGCCATATACGCACCACGCCTGGCATCGGCGCGGTGGTGCCAGTAACCGATCAGCAGGAAGGAAAACAGGCTGGTCAGTTCCCAGAAAAACACGATCTGGATCAGGTTGCCGGAAATCACCAGCCCGAGCATGGCGCCCATGAAGGCCAGGAAAAACGCGAAGAAACGCGGCACCGGGTCATCCGGCGACATGTAGTAACGCGCATACAGTGACACCAGCGTACCGATACCCAGCACCAGCATCGAGAACAGCCAGGCAAACCCGTCCATGCGCAACACGAAGTTCAGCCCAAGGCTGGGCAACCACATGAATTCTTCGCGGATCACGCCACCGTGGGCGATCTGGGGGTAGAGCAGGGCGACTTGAATGGTGCCAACCAGCGCCACCAGGCCTGCCAGCAGGGATTCGCTATTACGTGCGTTGTGCGGCAGCAAGGCCGCCAGACAGCTGCCAATGAATGGCAGAAGCAGTAGAACTATCAGGGACATAGGCTTCTAATCTGCGGGAGTTTGGGATGCATCATACGTGCCGCTTTCGCGATCACCAAACGGCAAGATGTGGCAGGATCCTACAAGGGTAGGAGTAAAGCGGCTACAGCGGTTGAAAGTGGCAAGCTGCAAGCTGCAAGCTGCAAGCTGCAAGCTGCAAGCTGCAAGCTACAAGCTACAAGCCGCAAGCCGCAAGCCGCAAGCTACAAGCCGCAAGCTACAAGCCGAACGCCTACCTCTTGCAGCTTGCAGCTTGCAGCTCAACAATCATCCCCGATTTTCCTGCTCGACCGCGTCCTGCACAGCGCCAGCCTTCGAGCTGCTCCTCTTCAACTCACTCACAATCACCGCCACCACAATCAACACCGCGCCTGCCATCGCAATCGGCGGGAAGCGCTCCCCGGCAATCCGCCCAACCACGCCGGCCCACACCGGCTCGCCGGCATAGATCAAGGTAGCGCGGGTCGGTGAAACGCTCTGCTGCGCCCAGTTCATCGCCAGCTGGATCACCGCACTGGTCAAGCCCAGGCCCACCGCGCTGAACAGCAGCAGCCACGAAAAGCCCGGCAACGGCTCGCCCATCGGCACCACCATCAGGAACGACAGCAGCGACGCCGTGGCCAGTTGCACCACGGTCACCCGGCGCACATCCACTTGCCCGGCGAAGGCGCTGATCAGAATGATTTCGGCGGCAATCGCCACGGCACCGATCAGCGTGGCGATTTCACCGGGGCTGAAATTCAGTGACGCACCGGCGGGGCCGGTCAGCAGCATCAACCCGGCAAACGCCAGCATGATGCCAATGCTCGGCATCAACCCCGGGCGTCGACCCAGCACCAGCCACTGCAACAACGGCACGAAGGGTACATAGAGCGCGGTGATGAACGCCGACTGGCTGCTCAGGATCGTCTGCAGGCCAATGGTCTGCAAGCCGTAGCCGAACATGATCGCCACGCCGATGAACACCCCGGCCTTCAACTCGAACAGCGTCAGGTCGCGCAACGTACGCAGGGAGAAGAAGCCGACCACAATGGCCGCCGCCGCAAAACGCAGGCCCACGAAAAACATCGGCCCGCTGACGCTCATCGCATGCTGCACCAGCAAGAACGTGCCACCCCAGATCATGGTGATGACCACCAGGATGCATTCGGCTTTGCTGAAGCGATTGAAACGCGAAGGGGAGTTCTGGGCAGTCATGGCGGCTCGGTCTTGCAAGGGAAAGGCACGGACCGCACAATGCGCCGCACGCTGGGCAGTATACTGCGCACACCCACCCATTGAGCAATATAGTGCACAAAGAAAATCCACACCGGGCCTCGGTCCTGCAGCACGTCAGCCAGAACGTTCGGCGCCTGCGCCATGCCGCCGACCTGAGCCAGACCGCGCTTGCGGAAAAATCCGGGGTCAGCCGGCGCATGCTGGTGGCCATCGAGGCCGGCGAAAAGAACGTCAGCCTGTCCACCCTGGACCGTGTGGCCGAAGCATTGGAGGTGGCGTTCAGCGATTTGATCCAGGCGCCGGATGCCGGTGACCACAGTCGCATCAACGAGCTGGCCTGGGCGGGCGATATCCCCGGCAGCAAAGCCGTGTTGCTGGCCAAGGCCACGGCGCGCCGTGAAGTTGAACTGTGGGAGATGCACCTGGCGCCGGGCGACCGCTACAGCCCGGACCCCGACCCGGACGGCTGGAGTGTGCAGCTGTTTGTGTTCGAAGGCTGCCTCACCCTGCTGCTGGGCGAACAGGAAAAGCACGTCGCGGCCGGTGAGTTCTATATGTTTGCCAGCCGCCACGTCCACGGTTATCGCAATGACGGCGAGGTGACCGTGCGCTTTGTGCGCAACGTGGTGATCTAACTGTTTGCCCAGCAACAGTGGATAGACAATGTGCTGGTTTGTCAGGCATCAGGCCCCCCTGTCAACCAGCAACTCGCTGATTTTACTGACGATTAAATTCAGGCACGACTCCTGCAAAGGCTCTTTTATTCATTCGGAGCCTGGAGTCGGCCCATGTCAGCCCACCCTCAACATTCAGCCCATATCATCCGCTCGGACGCGGAAGCCATCGAGGTCGCCACGCGGCTGGCGGCGCGGTTTGCCCTGCAGGCCAGCGAGCGCGACCGTGAGCGGCGTCTGCCGGTGGCGGAACTCGACGAGTTCTCTGCCAGCGGCCTGTGGGGCATTACCATTCCCAGAGCCTACGGCGGTGCCGAGGTTTCCTATGTGACCGTGGCCGAGGTCATCAAGCTGATCTCCGCCGCCGACCCTTCGCTGGGGCAGATTCCGCAGAACCACCTCGGCGTGGTGGATATCCTCCTGCAAACCGCCACTGAGGAGCAGAAGCGCCACTACTTCGGCAAGGTGCTGGCGGGCTATCGCTTCGGCAATGCCTTTTCCGAAGCCAAGAGCAAAAACGCCGGCACTTTCGACACGCAGATTCGCATCGACGGCGACTCCGCGCGCATTGACGGCGAGAAGTTCTACTGCACCGGCGCGCTGTTTGCGCACATCGTGCCGACCGTCGGCAACAACGAGCACGGGCAGGCGCTGATTGCCTTCATCGAACGCGATGCGCCCGGCCTCACGGTGATCGACAGCTGGGACGGTTTCGGCCAACGCACGACCGCCAGTGGTGGCGTAACCCTCGACGGTGTGAGCGTGCCCTCGAGTGCGGTCATCCCCGCACACCAGGCGTTTGACCAACCCACCGCCAACGGCCCGATCTCGCAGATTATCCAGGCGGCCGTCGATACCGGCATTGCGCTGGGCGCTCTGGAGCAGGCGAAGATTCACGCCCGCCAGGCACGACCCTGGATCGACAGCCAGCAGGATCACGGCTGGCAAGACCCATTCACCATTGCCGCCATCGGCGACCTGGCGTGGCGCGTGCACGGCACCGAAGCGGTGCTCGCCAAGGCGGGCAGGGCTGTCGACCTGGCCCTCGCCGAACCGACTGAAGACACCGTCGCCAACGCCTCGCTGATCGTCGCCCAGGCCAAGGTACTGTCCGCCGAAACGGCCTTGCTCGCCAGCAGCAAACTCTTCGAGCTGGCCGGCACTCGTTCGGTCACCGGCAAGCACAACCTCGACCGTTTCTGGCGTAACGCCCGCACCCACACCTTGCACGACCCGGCGCGCTGGAAGTACCACCTGATCGGCAACTTCGTGCTTAACGGCGTGAAGCCTGCACGCCACGCCTGGAACTGAGGAAGCTCATACGATGACCGCACTGAACCACGCACGCCAACTACTGGAAACCACCCGCCGCTTTGTCGAGCGCAGCGACGACCCTTACGTGATCAGCCGCTTCGGCGACTTGCAGATTCGTGTCGATGTGGCCGCCGCGCTGTTCGAGCGTGCCGAAACCGACCCGAGTCCGGTGGCCGTCACCGAGGCACAGATCGCGGCCGCCGAGGCCCTTATCGCCGCCAGCAATGCTGAGTTCGAATTGACCGGCCGCCGCACCGCGCTGCCGTCGCCGGTCGATGACCCGCTGCGCCGCAAATACCAGGTCGTCGGCAACTACCACCTCAACGGAGTGCTTTGATGTCTCGCGAAATTCGCCTGAATGCCTTCGACATGAACTGTGTCGGCCACCAGTCTCCCGGATTGTGGGCGCACCCTCGGGACCGTTCCTGGCAATACAAGGACCTGGAATACTGGACAGACCTGGCGAAAATCCTCGAGCGCGGTAAATTCGACGGGCTGTTCATCGCCGATGTGTTGGGCATCTACGACGTCTACAACGGCAACGGCGACGCGGCGATCCGCCAGGCGACGCAAGTGCCGGTCAATGATCCGCTGTCGCTGATCGCACCGATGGCCCTGGTCACCGAGCACCTGGGGTTCGGCCTGACTGCGTCGCTGTCCTTTGAGCATCCGTACCCGTTCGCGCGCAGGCTCTCCACCCTCGACCACCTGACCAAGGGCCGCGTCGGTTGGAACATTGTCACCTCTTATCTGGAAAGCGGCGCCAGGAATCTCGGCCAGAAAGCCCAGACCGAGCACGACGCCCGCTACGACTATGCCGAGGAATACCTGCAGGTTTGCTACAAACTCTGGGAAGGCAGTTGGGAAGAGGGCGCGGTCGTACGTGACCGCGAGCGCCGGGTGTTCAGCGACCCGCGCAAGATCCACGAGATTCGCCATGTGGGCAAACACTTCCAGGTGCCCGGCATCCACCTGTGCGAACCCTCGCCGCAGCGCACGCCGGTGCTGTACCAGGCCGGCGCCTCCAGCCGTGGCAAACAGTTTGCCGCCGAACAGGCCGAGTGCGTGTTCGTGGCCGCGCCGTCCAAGCTGCTGCTGAAAAAGACCGTCGCGGATATTCGCCGACGTGCGGCCGAGGCGGGACGTGATCCGCGCAAAATCCTGATCTTCAACCTGCAGACGGTGATCGTCGGCGAGACCGATGCGCAGGCCAAGGCCAAGTTCGACGACTACAAGTCTTATGTCAGCTACGAAGGCGCGATGGCGCTGATCTCCGGCTGGACCGGCATCGATTTCAGCCAGTTCAAACCGGACGAGCCGCTCAAACATGTGCATACCAACGCCATCCAGTCGGCGGTGGAAGCGTTTTCCACGGCGGATCCGAACAAGGTCTGGACGCCGAATGAACTGGCCAACTGGGTCGGCATCGGTGGCTTCGGCCCGCTGTTTGTCGGCGGACCGCAGACGGTGGCGGACCTGCTGCAGGAATGGGTGGAAGAGACCGATGTGGACGGCTTCAACCTGGCCTATGCGCTGACCCACGAGACCTTTGTCGACGCCGTGGAGTGGCTGGTGCCGGAGCTGCAGAAGCGTGGCGTGTACAAGACCGAATACGCCCAGGGCACGCTGCGCGAAAAGTTGTTTGGCGAGGGGCCGAGGTTGGGCGCCAATCACCCCGGCGCCGGCTACCGCGACCTGTCCGGTTCACACAAAACCCCTGTGGGAGGGGGCTTGCCCCCGATAGCGGTGGGTCAGGCAAAAGTGTCCTGACTGACACACCGCCATCGGGGGCAAGCCCCCTCCCACATTTGATCTTCAGCGTTTGACTTATTTCAGCCAGCGGACCACCGCACGCTTATCCACCAATAGGAGCAAACCCCTATGAGCGTGCCCGAACCCCAAGCCGCCCTGGAACGCCTGCACCACTGGGCACAGCTCACACCCTTGCAGGTGGCCCTGCGCCACAAACGCCAGGGCCAATGGCATGCCTGGCGCTGGATCGACGTGTTGCGTGCCGTCGAACGCGTGGCTGACGGCTTGCGCCAGCAGGGCTTCAGCGAACAGTCGCAGCTGGCGCTCAGCGGCGCATTTGAGCCAAACCTGCTGTTGCTGGCGCTGGCAGCCCAATCCGTGGGCGGGCAGGTGCTGACGCTGGCCGATGATCTGGAGCCGGCAGCCCTGGAGCAACAGCTCTGGCGCCTCCATCCCAGCCACGCCTGCGTGCAAGGTCGCCAACCCGATTGGGCATTTGCCCAGCGCGTGGACTTCGCTCAACTGCTCGGCCCGGCCGCCCCGTCGCAACGCCTGCAACGCTGGTGGCAGCCCAGCGCTGAAACCGTACTGTGGAGCGAGGAGGGCACCCACTGGCAAGGCGGTCTCGCCGCGGTGCTGGAGCAATGGCTCAATAGCGGCCACGGCCTGGCGTTTCCGGAAACCCTGGCCTCGGCGCAGCGCGATCGCAGCGAAGTCGCCCCCACTGGCCTGCTGCTGTCACCCGAGCGTTTGCAGCACCTGGCCGACGAGATCGAAAGCCGCCTCGCCGCCCACGGCACCTGGCGCCGACGCCTGTGTGAATGGGCCATCGCCCATCCACAAAGCGGCCTGCGCCGGGTGCTGAAAAACCGTGTGCGCAAGCTCCTCGGCTTCCAGCGCCTGGGCTATATCTGGCAGCCGCTTAAAGCCCCCGCCGAGCCAACCTGGCTGGCCGAATTCAAACGGGACATTGCATGAGCCAGGCTATTTTGCAGGTGCGCGATATTTCGCTGTCGTTCAAAGGCGTCAAGGCGATCAATGCGCTGTCGTTCGAGGTGCAGCGCGGCGAGATCTGCGCGCTGATCGGCCCCAACGGCGCGGGCAAGAGCTCGTTGCTCAATGTGCTCAACGGTGTGTACCGTTTCGACGCCGGTGAGATTGTGTTCGACGCGCAACACCTGCACCGGATCGACCCGCTGGGCGCCGCGCGCCGAGGCATCGGCCGTACGTTCCAGAACAATGCACTGTTCAAGAAAATGAGCGTGCTCGACAACGTCCTCACCGGCCTGTCGCGGCATATGCGCACCAGCCTGATCGAACAGGCCCTCGGCCTGCCCCGTGCGCGGCGTGAAGCCCAAGCGTTTGCCCTGCGCGGGCAGGGCATCCTTGAGTTTCTTGAGCTGCAAGCCCATCGCGATGTGCAGGTGGGCAACCTGTCCTACGGCCTGCAAAAGCGCGTCGAGCTGGGCCGTGCGCTGATCGCCGGGCCCAGCCTGTTGCTGCTCGACGAACCCATGGCCGGCATGAACGCGCAAGAGAAACAGGACATGGCGCGCTTCGTCGCCGACGTGAATCGCGACCTGGGCACCACCGTGGTGTTGATCGAGCACGACATGGGCGTGGTCATGGGCCTGTCCGACCATGTGGTGGTGCTCGACTACGGACGCAAAGTCGGCGACGGCACGCCGGCCCAGGTGCAGGCCAACCCCGACGTGATCGCGGCCTATCTGGGAGCGGTGCATTGATGATCTTTTTCTTCGAAACCCTGCTGGGCGGCCTGCTCGCCGGCACCCTGTATTCGCTGGTCGCCATCGGCTTCGTGCTGATCTACAAAGCCAGCGGCGTGTTCAATTTCGCCCAGGGCGCGATGCTGCTGTTTGCGGCGCTGACCTTCGTCAGCCTGCACGACCAGGGCGTGCCGTTTGTCCTGGCGCTGCTGCTGACGGTGGTGGTGATGATCGTCGGCGCCTTGCTCATCGAGCGGCTGGTCTTGCGCCCGCTGGTGAACCGTTCGCAGATCACCCTGTTCATGGCCACGTTGGGCCTGTCGTTCATCATCGAAGGCCTGGCCCAGGGCTTGATGGGCTCGCAGGTACGCGCGCTGGACCTGGGCATTGATGATGTGCCGCTGTTTGTCGGCCCGCTGATGCTCAGCCAGTTCGACCTGATCGCTGCGGCGGCTGCCGTGGTGCTGGTGACCGTCCTCGCGCTGCTGTTCAACAAAACCCGTATCGGCGTATCGCTGCGTGCGGTGGCGGATGACACCACGGCGGCGCTGTCCATCGGCATCAACCTCAACCGTATCTGGCAGATCGTCTGGGCCGTGGCCGGGATTGTCGGGTTGATCGCCGGGCTGCTGTGGGGCGCGCGCCAGGGTGTGCAGTTTTCGCTGTCGCTGGTGGTGCTCAAGGCCCTGCCGGTGTTGATCATTGGCGGTTTTACCTCGATTGGCGGGGCGATTGTCGGCGGGCTGATTGTCGGCGCGGCGGAGAACCTCGCTGAGGTCTACATCGGCCCGCTGATCGGCGGCGGGATCACGCCGTGGTTCGCCTACGTATTGGCCCTGGCCTTCCTGTATATCCGTCCCGCCGGCCTGTTCGGCGAGCGCGCCATTGAGCGAGTCTGAAACCATGTCGATCCCCGTTGCTCAAGAAACCGCGCCGCTGTTGTTGATCCAGCGGCGTATCCCCTGGGGCCTGCTTGGCCTGTTGGCGCTGGCGTTTATCGTGGTGCCGCTGTGGGGCAATGATTATTGGCTGAATGCGATTCTGGTCCCGTTTCTGGTGCTGTCGTTGGCCGGGTTGGGTCTGAACCTGCTCACCGGCTACACCGGGCAAACCTCGGTGGGCGCTGCCGGTTTCATGGCCGTCGGCGCGTTCGCCACCTACGGGTTCCTGCTGCGCCTGCCGGAGCTGGGCTTGCCGGTGGCCTTGCTCGGCGGTGGGGTTATCAGTGCTTTGGTTGGCCTGCTGTTCGGTTTGCCCAGCTCGCGGATCAAAGGCTTCTACCTGATGGTCACCACCCTGGCTGCGCAGTTCTTCCTGGAGTGGCTGTTCGTCAAATTCCCTTGGTTCTACAACTATGGTTCGTCCGGGACTATCTCCGCGCCAAAGCTGGCGCTGTTCGGTCATGACCTGAACACCCCGCTGGGTCGTTACCTGCTGACCCTGGTCACGGTGCTGTTGTTGACGTGGACCGCGATCAATCTGGTACGCAGCCAGGTCGGGCGCAACTGGATGGCGATCCGCGACATGGACACCGCCGCCGCCGTGGTCGGCATTCCCGTAGTGCGCTACAAGCGCCTGGCGTTTGCGGTCAGCTCGTTCTATCTCGGCATCGCCGGCGCGCTGTGGGCCTTTGCCTACCTGGGCACGGCCAGCGCCAGCAGTTTCGATATCAACCGCTCATTCCAGATCCTGTTCATCATCATTATCGGCGGCATGGGCAGCATCGCCGGCAACTTCGTCGGCGCGGCCTTCATCAGTTTGCTGCCGATCTTCCTCAGCCATGCCGGGCAGGCGCTGTTCGGCGGTTCGGTGGATGCGGGGCAGTTGCAGAACCTGCAGAAAATCATCTTTGGCGTGTTGATCATCGTGTTCCTGATCAAGGAACCCGAGGGCTTGATTCGCCTGTTGCACAACCTGCGTGACCGTGTGCGGCAGTGGCCGCTGCGTTTCTAACCTTCTCAAGAGAACTTCCATGCGTGCATCCTTGAAACGTTCCCTGCTCGGCACCGCGTTCGCGCTGGCGGCCCTGACCGGTGCTGTGCCCCAGGCCCTGGCCTCGCCGGACCAGCAATTCATTCCCCTGGCGACCTACCGTGTCGGCGCCTATGCCTCCAGCGGCGTGCAGGTGTGGGCCGGGATGATCGACTACCTGCGCTATATCAATGAAGTCGAGGGCGGCATCAACGGCGTGAAGCTGGTGTGGCAGGAGTGCGAAACCGAATGGACCGCGGAGAAGGGCATCGAATGCTACGAGCGTTTCAAGCATGGCCTGGATGGCGCGCCGGTCGCGGTGTACCAGCCCAACGGCGCGCCGGCCGCCTATGCACTGAGTGAACGGGCAGAGGTGGACAAGATTCCGCTGATCACCCTGGGTTACGGCCGCACCGAAGCCACTGACGGCACGGTGTTTCCCTACAACTTCCCGGTGATGCTGACCTTCTACAGCGAGGCCTCGACCCTGGTGAACTACATTGCCGCGCGCGAAGGCGGCTTCGACAAACTCAAGGGCAAGAAGATCGCCACGGTCTATCACGACTCGGCCTACGGTCGCGAAACCCTCGGCCCGTTGAAGTTGCTCGCCGACAAGTACGGCTTCGAGAATATCCAGATTCCGGTGGCCGACCCCGGCAACGAGCAATCGGCGCAGTGGCGCCAGGTACGCCAGGCCAATCCGGACTGGGTGTTCCTGCGCACCTGGGGCGTGTCCACCCCGGTGGCGGTGAAGACGGCGGCGCGCTTCGGCTTCCCGGTTGACCATATCATCGGCGATATCTGGGCCAGCTCCAGCGAAGACGTGCTGCCGGCCGGTGCTGCCGCCAAAGGTTATCTGGCGCTCACGCCGTACCCGGCAGGCAGCGACTTCGAGATCCACAAGCGCCTCAAGCAGGCGATCCTCGACAAGGGCCACAGCGACCTCAAGGACCTGAAGAACTTCGGCAGCGTCTACTACAACTCGGGCCTGGTGAATGCCGCCGTGGCCGTGGAGGCGATCCGCACGGCCCAGGCCAAATTTGGCAAGCGCCCGCTCAATGGCGAAGAGGGCCGCTGGGGTCTCGAGCACCTGGATATCGACGATGCACGCCTCAACGACATGGGCTACCTGGGCCTGATGCAAAACCTCAAGCTGTCGTGCCGCGACCATGAAGGCGGCGGTTCGGCGCGAGTGCAGCAGTGGGACGGTGCCAACTGGACACTGATCAGTGACTGGATCGCCGCCGACCGGGCGTTGTTGCGTCCGTTGATCGATGAAAAGTCCGCCGCGTTCGCCAAAGAGAAGCACCTGACGCCGCGCACCTGCAGCGGGGATGAATAAACCATGAGCCAGCCTGCCACTGAGCCAGGGCGTTCGGCGTTGCTGACGGTCGACGATATCGAAGTGGTCTATGACGGGGCGATCCTGGCGGTGGCCGGGGTGTCGCTGAGTGTGCCCAAGGGCGCCATCGTTGCGTTGCTCGGCGCCAATGGCGCGGGCAAAAGCACCACCCTCAAGGCCATTTCCGGGCTGGTGCGGGCCGAGCGCGCCGAAGTCAGCCGTGGCCGGATCGACTACGCGGGCCTGAACCTGGCGGGCGTAGAGCCCAGCCAACGGGTACGCCAGGGCATGGTGCATGTGCTGGAAGGCCGGCATGTGTTCGGCCAGCTCACAGTGGAAGACAACCTGCGCAGCGGCGGCTTCGTGCGGCGCCTGAGCCGCAGGGAACTGGCTCAGGATCTGGAGCGCATCTACACCTGGTTCCCCAGGCTCAAGACCAAGCGCCACACCCGCGCCGGCCTGACCTCCGGTGGCGAGCAGCAAATGGTCGCCATTGGCCGGGCGTTGATGACCCGTCCGGCCCTGGTGCTGCTCGACGAGCCGTCGATGGGGTTGGCGCCGATGATCGTGCAGGAGATTTTCGCGATCATCGCGCAGCTCAACCGCGAGCAACAGGTAAGCTTTTTGATCGCCGAGCAGAATATCAATGTCGCGCTCACCTATGCGTCCCGGGGCTACGTGCTGGATACTGGGCGGGTGGTGTTGAGTGGCAGTGCCGCCGAGCTGTTGGGACGGGGTGACTTGCATGACATTTATCTGGGCAAACAGTAAGGGCGAAGGTGCATGAGTGAATCGATCCGCAACGCTGATGGACTGATCATCGGCGGCGGCCTGAGCGGCACGATGCTGGCGGTGCAACTGCTGCGCCTGCCGGGCAGGCGGCGCCTGCTGGTGATCGAACCGCGTGCGCAACTGGGGCGCGGCGAGGCCTACAGTGCGGTCGAACTGGGTCACACCCTGAACGGCAATGCGGCGCGCATGAGTGTCGACCCGGACAATGCCGATGACCTGACCCAGTGGCTCACCGACTACATCGGCGCCGGCGGGTGGCCGGAGTCGGCGCAACAGCCTGTGCCCATCAGCGAACTGTTCCCGCCACGGGGCATTTTTGGTCTGTACGCGCAGCAGCGCTTGGCGCAGGCCAAAGCGCTGTCCGCATCCACCGTCGAGCATATCCGTGCAGAGGCGGTCGACGTACAAATCGACGCGGCCGGCGCCCTGTTGACCCTGGATAACGGCGAACGCCTGCGGGGCGCCTTTGCGGTATTGGCCACCGGCATGTTCCCGGCAGCGCGTACGCCGCAGACCGAATCCAGCGGCCTGAACGCGGCCGCAGTAGACCCCTGGGATGTGCAGGCCATGACCCGGCTCGACCCGCACTCGACCGTGCTGATCATCGGCTCCGGGCTGACCATGGTGGATGCCGTGGTCTCCCTCGAGCAGGCCGGGCATCGTGGGCCGATCGAGGTGTTCTCGCGCCATGGCCTGTTGCCCCATGTGCGCCGCCAGCCGCCGGGCTGGGACGACTTTCTCGGCGCTGATCACACGCTGCGCAGCCCTCGGCAGCTGCTGCGTGAAGTGCGCCGCCAATGCCGTATTGCGCTCGCCCAGGGTGTGGATTGGCAGGCGCCGCTGGACACGGTCCGGGTGCATATCGCAAGGTTGTGGAGCCAGGCGAGCGCACGCGAGAAACGTCAGTTCGTGCGCCATGTGCGGCCGTGGTGGGAAAGTCATCACCACCGTTCGCCGCCGTTGAGTGCGCAGTTGGTGGAACGGTTACACGCGCAGGGGCGGCTACGGATTCACGCCGCGTCGTTCAAGGGGCTGCTGCCTTCGGCCAGCGGCGTGACCATTGGCGTGCGTCATCGCGGCGAGCAGAGCCTCAGCCAGGTATCCGGCGCGGCGCTGATCAACTCCAGCGGCATCGAGTACGACTGGCGCCGCGTGGCCCGGCCGTTGCCGCAACAATTGCTCAAGCGCGGGTTGGTCCAGCCTGGGCCGTTGGCGCTGGGGATTGCGGCGGACACTTCTGGCGCGGTGCTGGATGCCCAGGGCCAGGTGAGTGGGCGGCTGTTCGCCATGGGCCCGCCATTGCGCGGAATGTGGTGGGAGAGTACGGCGGTGACGGATGTGGCGATCCAGGCCAAGGCGCTGGCCGCCAGACTCACACAAATTTAAAAAATGTGGGAGGGGGGCAGGCTCTGATGCCAGTGTAGGAGCGAGCAAGCTCGCTCCTACAGACTGGCATCAGGGCAAGCCCCCTCGCACATTTGGATCTGCATTTACTTTGAGATTTTCACCAGTCCGGGCTTGAGGCCAAACACTTCAACGCCCTGGGGCGTCGATTGCCCGGTCGTCACCTTCACCCGTTCCACCGGCTGGTCCATCGACTCCCGATATTCAACCGTCATATCGGGCCCGATCGCCGCGCTTGGCACCACAATCGCCTGGTCATTGTTATAGGTAACAATGGTCAACCGCGCACTCATCCCCAGCCGCACCTGCTGCACCTGCTGCGGCGTGAGGCTGGGGATCGACAACGTTACCGGAAACTGCGCGCTGCCCTGGCTGTCATTGGCGATCGCCAGGCCGCTGACCACGCTCACCGAACCCGTCAGCCGCTCACCGTCGAAACCATCGCCCATCACCTCCACCGCCTGGCCCTGATGCAGTTGATTGATGTCCAGTTCGGAGACCTTGGCGACGATTTTCAAATGTTCGATATTGGCCAGGCCAAACAACACCTGACCTTGACTGACCTTGCTGCCGGCTTGTACCGGTGCGTTGTTGCTGACGCCGCTTTGGGACGCAGTGCTGTTGCCGGGTGCGGGCACGACGATGCCGGAGAAGGGCGCCTTGACCTCCTTGCCTTCGAGCAGCTTGCGCAGGGCGTCGTATTTGACCGTGGCATTGGTCAGCTCTATATCGGCGATCTGTCGGTATTCGCCCTTGCCTTGTTCCAGCGCCTGTTGCAGTTCACTGCGTGCCGCTGCCAGGTCCAGTTGCTGCTGCTGGGTCTGTTGCTGGAGGTCGTCGAGTTCGTTACGCGGGATGATGCCGCGCTTGAACAGGTTTTCGCTTTCGGTGAGCTTGCGCCGGGTATTGCCGGCGTTCATTTCTGCGGTGCGCAGGCTGCGCCGGGCGCGGCTGACGGCGGCGCTGCTGTCCCAGTCCTGCATTTCCTGCACGGTGCGCCGCGCCTTGAGCTGAGCCGAGAGGGCGTCGCGCAGTTGCACTTCGACGGTGGCCGGGTCCATGCGTAACAGTACCTGGCCGGCCTCGACGCGCTGGCCTTGCTCAACCAGGTTGGCCAGTACATTGCCGTCGAACGGTGCGGTGAGGGTGACGGTGGTGTCGGGCTCGATCTTGCCCACCAGGCCGATCTGATGCACCAACGGGTCGGGCTTCACCGCCAGCCATTGTTCGTCACCGGCGCTGGCCGGGCTCTCGGCCGGGGTGCGCAGGACCAGCCCGACGCCTGCCACCAGCAGGATCAACACAGCGCCCAGCAGGCGTTTGCGATTAGTAGTCATTGAGGGCGATTTCCCAACTTTCCAGGGTCATGCCCAGCGTCAAGTCAAGCTGGGTCTGAGCGTTCAAATAGGCGATCAGCGCATTGAGCCGCGCGTTCTCGGCGTTGCGCAGGTCAGTTTCGAAGCTCAGCACCTGGAAGTTGGTGGAGCGCCCGGCGCTGAGTTTTTCCCGTTCAATCTCGATCTTGCGCCGCGACAGGTCCACGGCGCGCTGGGCGATCTCGTACTGGCGCCAGCGGGTGCCGAGGTCGCGCACCACATCGTTGACGCTGCGCTCGAGTTCCTGGCGGGCGTCGGTGATACGGATTTCCTGGTCCTCGACATCCACCCGGGCCCTGACTTCGGCCTGGCGCGTGCTGATATCGCCGATGGGGATCTGCACCTGTACGCCGGCGTAGCTGTCCCAGCTGCGGTTATGGGTGCGGCCATTATCGCTGTCGTTTGCGTCGCGCACCTGGTTCGCGCCTGCCACCAGGTCCACTTGCCAGCGCCCCGAATCCTTGGCGATCACCAGATTGAGGTCGGCCCGCTGGCTGCCGAGCAGGGCGGCAAGGTATTCCGGTTGCTGGCTTTGCGCGAGGTTGAACGCCTGGCGCTTGTCGATTTCCATGGGCCGGGCCTCCAACGCTTCGGTGGCGCGAATCGGTGTGGACAGGTCCAGGGCCAAGAGGCGCAACAGGGCCAGGCGACTGGTATCGAGCTGGTTCTGCGCTTCCTCCACGCCCAATTGCTGGGTGGCGATGTCGGCTTCGGTCTGCACGATCTCGAATTCGGCCATTCGCCCGGCGCTGATCAACGCCTTGTTCACCTCCAGCAAGGTGTTGGAGCGCTTGAGCGCGTCCTGCACGATCACCTGCTGTTCCTGGGCCCGCAGCAACTCGCGGTACGTGGCGATAATCTGGCTGATGGTTTGTGCCACGGTGGCCTTGAGGTTGAGACGGTTGGCCTGTTCCGCCAGGCGTGACAGGCGCAGCGGCGCGGTGGTGGCGTCCCAGCCGGCGCCACGCATCAGTGGCTGGATGATGGCCAGGTCGAGGCCGTCGCTGCGGTAACGGCCGGCACGGTCGGCGTTGTTCAGCTGCTGGGTCCAGGCCATGCTCAGGCGCGTACCGTATTCGCCGAGCAGGCTGGTGGACGGCGCCAGGTTGGCGTTGCGCGCGCTGTCCTGGGAACCGCGTGTGCCACGGTAATAACTGTTGAGGGTGAGCTTGGGGTTGAACACATCTTCGGCGACCCGCAGGTCGAACTTCTGCGCGACTCGCTGCAGGTAGGCGCTGCGGATCGCCGGGTTGTTGCGCAGGCCCAGGTACACCGCGTCGCCCAGGGTCAAGGTGGTCACCTGGGCATTGAGCGATACGCCCCGGTCGTAGCCGCTGCGGGTAGTGCTGGGCGCCGAGGGCTTGATCACCACCTCGGCGGCCATGGCGGGCAGGCTGATCAGTGCCAGCAGCAGTAACCATCTACTCATCGCGCAAGGCCTCCACCGGCTGCAGGCGTGAGGCCGAGACCGCCGGGTAGATGCCAAAGAACAAGCCCACCAGCAATGTACTGCCAACGCCCAGGGGCAGGGCGGACACCGCCAGGGAAAACGCCCAGCCCGACAGCCAGGCGTAGAGCCAGGCGGCGGTCATGCCCAGTACTGCGCCGCACACTGCGCCGACGGCAGTCAAGGTGATGGCTTCGAGCAGGAACAGGTTGCGGATATCCCGTTGCCGAGCGCCCAGGGCCATGCGAATGCCGATCTCGCGACGGCGCTCGGACACGTTCATCAGCATCACATTCATCACCCCGACACCGCCGCCCACCAGGGAAATCGCGCCGAGGGCCAGCAGCAGGTAGGCGAAGGTGCGGCTTTGGCGGGTCATGCCATCGATCATTTGCTGGGGCACTGTGATGTCGACGTTGTGCTCGGTCAGTTGTGGTTGCAACGCGGCGGCGGCGTCCCGTGCCACACGTTCCATGTCTTGCCCTGGCTGAGCTCGGATGATGACGTTGTTGATCTGCGGGTTGGCAAAGATGCGCCGCATGCCCTCGGCGGGAATGAACAGCGATTCATTGGCTTGCACCGGCATCAGCATCGCGCGTGGCTGGTTGCGCAGGATGCCGATGATCAGGAACAGGTAGTCGTTGATGCGCACGCGGTCACCCGGTTTGAGTGGTTCACCGGGGGCGCCGAGGGCCTGGGCGACCTGGTCACCGATCACGGCATAGGTCTGGTTGGCATCGAAGGCCGATAGAAAACGCCCCTCACGCACCACCAGGCGCATGGCCGCCTGCACATCCGGTGTGGTGCCGACGAAGTTGGCATTGGCGGTGCGGCCATGGAACACGATGGGCCCGCTGAACAAGCTGAGCGCGCCGATGTGCGCAATGCCCGGTACGGCCTGGCGCACCGCGCCCAGGTCGAGCCGGGTGCGCATCGGCACGTTGCCGCTGCCTTTGGGCGGGAACTGGACGATCAGGGTGTCGGTGCCCATGTCCTTGAAAATCATGGCGGCATCCACTGCGGCGTTATGGCCGATATTGATCAACGCGACCACCGACGAACTGCCGATCACGATACCCAGCAGCGCCAGCACCGAGCGTTTGCCCAGGATGCGCAGGCTGATAAACGCTTCATGCAGCAGTTGGCTCAGACTCTGTTCGACCCGCAGGCTCATAGGCGCTCGGCCTCGTGCACCACGCCGTTGCACACCAGGATCTTGCGCTCCAGCCGCTCGGCGATGTGCGCATCATGGGTGACGATGATCAGCGTCACCTGTTGTTCGCGATTGAGCGCCAGAAGCAGGTCCATGATGTCCTGGGCGGTGCTGCTGTCGAGGTTGCCGGTGGGCTCGTCGGCGAGGATTACCGAGGGTTTGCCGACCAGCGCCCGCGCGATGGCGACGCGCTGGCGTTGACCACCGGAAAGGTCGGCCGGGCGGTGGTGGGCACGCTCGGCCAGGCCGACTTGCTCAAGCATGCGCAAGGCCTGTTCCACCGATTCATGGCGGGATACGCCGCGGTAACTGAGGGGCAGCGCGACGTTGTCCAGAGCGCTGAGGCGCGGCAGCAGGTTGAAGCTCTGGAACACGAAACCGATCTGCTGGTTGCGGATCGCCGCCAGTTCATCGGGGCTGCTGTTGAAAATATCGTGACCGGCGAAGCGATACTGGCCGCAGTTGGGCAGATCCAACAGGCCGAGGATATTGAGCAGGGTGCTTTTGCCGGAGCCGGACGCGCCGAGGATGCCGCAGCTGTCACCGCTGGCGATGGACAGGCACACGTCATTCAGAATCGACAGGTGTTGCCCGGCAAGCTGATAGCTTTTGCCGATGCCCTGCAAGGAAATCAGGTTGGGGTGCGCGGAGGGCTCTGTGATCATGACTACGCCTGCCGTCTCAATGGTGCGGTGCTACCCCGTAAAACGTTGTAACAAGTTGGGGAGCTGACAGTGCCCGTCAGAGACTCATTATTTTCTTGTTTTTAAAAAATTCTTTGAATAGTAACCGCGTTCATTGCGCTTCGCCAGCGGTGGATTTAGAGCGGTTTAAGGCGTCGCAGTGACCTTTTCAAACGCATTACTCGGTGCGCGAAAAGCCGTTGGCCACCTTCGACATCGCGGTATGCAGAGGCTTTCGATCACATGGCACCGTGTCATTACTTGCATTCGAACGAAGGCCCCGGTATAAAAAAATCAAAATATTTTTTAAAACAATATTTCCCCCGTGGAACCCTTATGGCCGCGAAGAAACTCAGCGCTCCAAACATTACCAAGACTCGACTGCTGGATGCGACAGAGGCTCTCTTTATTAAGTACGGATATGACGCTGTTTTATTACGGCAGATTACCGAGCGTGCCCAGGTGAACCTGGCCGCGGTGAACTATCACTTCGGGGACAAGGATTCCCTGATGAAAACCCTGCTGATGCAGCGCCTCGAGCCGCTCAATGAGCAACGCCTGGAATTGCTGGCGCGTTGTGAAGCCGAAGCCGACGGCCCGCTCGACTGCGACACGCTGCTGGGTGTGCTGTTCGCCCCCGCCATGGGGATGGAGCGCAGCGATCCCGCCAGCGGGGAAGGGCGTTCATTCATTCGCTTCCTGGGCCGGGTCTATAGCGACACCTCGCCCTTCATCCAGGAATACCTCAAGGTCCATTACCAGCCGGTGTTCCAACGTTTCTTCGAAGCGTTTGCCCTGGCGCTGCCGGATCTGCCGCGCAACGAATTGGGTGTGCGCCTGCAATTTGCCCTCAAGGCGATTTCCGGGGTGATGGCCGGCACCGAATTGCGCCTGCTGATGAACTCCATGAGCCTGGGCCGCCCGGCCACGGACGCCGAGGTGATGGCCAAGCTGATTACCCTGGTGTCGGCGGCGATTCGGGTACCGCAACAAAGCGCCGAGGCCGAGGTAGCATTGGCTAAAGTGCTGCAGACCCAGCGGGCGATTCGCGAGCAGGCGAATGCCCCCGCCGCCACGGTTGCGCGCTAGGCCAAATCCAGGGCAAAAAAAAGCCCGCTGGGGCGGCGGGCTTGATATGCAACGTTTGTAACGGATGAGGCTTCACACTACGTCTCGGCTTGTGAATAAAACGTGAAAAATATGTAAGAGAAAGTGTGAAAGTGCGTTGGCACCCTTTAAAAAATGGCAGCCGGCATGGCGATGCCATTGGTCGCTACTGTCAACTCTCACAGCTAGACGTTCGATATGGGCAAGTGTCTCCTGTTTCCAGGCGCGTGTGCTGGCTGCACGCTGATCAATCTGGAGGCTTCTCATGTCTGCCACCCCCCTTGTTCCACGCCCCTTGCCTGTATTGGTAGCGCCGGCCCAGCCGAAAGAGTCTCCCACTCAGCCGGGGGTCATGATCCTCGAAAACCTGGAGCCACCCTTCACCTCGCCCCGACAGGTCGTGCCGGTGCAAAACGCTGCTTACGGGCTGGGCATACGCCATATCGAAGATGGCTTGCACTATATTTTCAGTCGCTGGGATGATCCCGTACTGGGTGAGGTCTCGGTCGCGGATGTTTACTCGATAAGAATGAACGGCATCATATTGGCCGAAGATACTGTTGACGTCACGACCGTCAACAACGACCAGTTTTACCTGACCATTCCCCGGCAGTTCTTGCAGTTGGGCTTTATCCCAAACGTATATGGCGAGGTCCGCAAGCGCGGGTCATCCACGCCTCGGACGTCTGTCCCGCAAGTCGTGTTCATCAAGGACACACGTCCAGGCGCAGAAGACGAAATGCCCGGTGATGGTTGGCATTCCGAGCTGGTGTTGACGCTTTCGCACACCGCCATTGATAGCACGGTGGTGGACAATGTGACGGCCACCATCAAGGCCTGGAAGAACATGCGCGTCAACGACAGTGTGCGGCTGTTCTTCGGGGAGCATCTTTATCCCCTCGCGCCAGTGACCGAGAGCCAGGTGGGAAGTGACGTGCAGTTTCGGATCGACCCGCAGTTTTTGAACGCGCTCGACAATGGCCAGTACGTCGTGCAGTTCTACGTGCTGGACGAAGTGCAGAATATTTCCGGTTCGCTGGAACACAAGTCCAGGCCGCTGCTGGTGCAAGTCGACCTGGAGGATATTGAGCCGCTTGCGCCACCTGAAATTGTCGAGGCCGACGCCGCCAGCCTGACACTGGATGCCGATGCGCTGGGCCGAAGCCCGGCGACGGCCTCGGTATTCGTTGCCCGCAATGACCCGAACTTCCAGACCGGTGATGTCATTCGCTTGACGGTGCGAGGCACCACCCCCGGCGGCGAATTCATGACTGAATCGCTTCAACAGGACATGATCCGTGGGTACAACGACTTTCCCATTAGAAACGAACGGGTGCGGTCCCTCATTCAAAGCTCGTTGACCGTCTATTACGAGCGCGTAAGAGCTGGCGTGGCGCCGTTGCGGTCAAAGAAATTGACCGTCAACGTAATCGGCCGTCGCTACGAATTGCCCAAACCCATCGTCAGAGAGGCCTTTGGCCCCTTCATCGCGCCAGACCATGCGCGTATTACCGCGCAGATGCCGGATTACCAGCCACCCGGCGATCCGGGCGACGGCCTTAAAGTCCAAATTGAGGGGCAACGCATGGACGGTACGGTGGAACGCGTGTCGTCTACGCGGCTTGCCGGCACCCATGTACGCACTCGCGATTTCGCCAACGCCGAATACAGTAAGTTCGAGGGTCTGGGCAATACGAATGTGCACTATGAGGTTTCCGGCGCCAACGACGTACGCGAGTCGGAGCGCCTGTACGTGCAGATCGGGCGAGCCGCGCTTGATTTGCCTGCGCCGATCATCCACGAGGCAGTCAACGGCAATGTCGACCCCGCTACGGTGGGCAGTGTCGGCACTCTCGAGTTACGCACCGAGTTCAAACAGGGCGATATCATCATCGTCAAATACACGGGCTCCTCGAGTGGCGTAGTACAGTTCCAATACACCTTGGGCGCGCCACCGCCCAATCCGTTGTTGCTGGATATTCCCCTGCAGTTGTTTCTGGGTAACCTGGACGGCACGCTGACGGTCAGTTACCTGCGTGATCGTTTTGGCGCCGTTCAGTATTCCGAGGACCTGCTGGTGACGATTGGCACGGCCCTGGGTGAGCTGTTTGCGCCCCAGGTTCTGGAGGCGACCACCGACCCTGACGAGCTTGATCCCGCGCGGTGCTGGCCAAACGGTGCGACGGTGCGGGTGCGGTACGACCAGATCAAGCGCATGGACAAGGTTGTGATGCATTGTGAGGGCTTGCCCGAAGAAGGCACTCACTCGCAGTCCAAAGACAACCAGGCCGGCGACTTTATCGATTTCACCGTCCCAACCCAGGTGATCGGTTTCAACCTCCACCCTTTGGGACGCACCATCAAGGTGTTCTTTGAGGTGGTCCGCAACGGTTTTGCAACCGACTCGCCGGTCCTGGAGGTGCGCCTGTTGCCGCCGCGTCATCTGGCTGGGCCGGTAATCGACAGCATTGGTGACAGTGCGGTGCTGGAGGTTCCGTTGCTTCAGGACTTCGATGAAACACGCGTGCCTGCCTGGCCGTATGCCTTCCTGGGGCAGCGTATGTGGTTTAACTATGAAGGTGTGCGCAGCAACGGCGCGCCCTATCTCAACGAAGTCTATCGAGGGCGCGACGTTAATGCCGACGAGGTTCTCAACGGCATTGCCAGTGACACACCGGTCCTGGCCTTGCGCAATTTGCAGGAGGGGTCTGATCTGACGATCAGCTTCTGGGTGACCTTCAATCGCACCGGCAAATTTGAAGACGCTGTGCTGTTTGATGTCCGCCACCACAGGATTCAACGGCAACAGCACATCTTCCCGCACCCTGGCATCAAGGATTCCATACCAGCCACCGGGCCGGTTGTATCGATCGATCCGCTGACGGTTGAGAACAAATGCCAAGTCAACGTCAGTTATCCCGGTATGAATAAGGGCGGTACCGACAGTGTGATCCTGCGTTGGATCCATGCGGACGGAACGCAGTTCTACCTCGGCCCTCAAGACGGGCTGGACGGCGGTACGGTCACGTTCAATATCAATAATCTGATCCTGGGCAGCAGCGTCAACAGTATCGTGAGCCTGCAATATTCCGTCGTACTGGCAAGCGGTGGCGAGGGTTCTTCCGAAGTGCAGAGGGTCATGGTTGGCAGCCTTGCGCCGGACGATTTGCCGCGCGTACTGATCAATTACATCCCTCACGGCGCCAGCATCAATCCACCCGCATTGACCGGCGATGCGCTGGCCGGCTCGCCCAAATGGCGCCTGAGTGTGGAAAACCAGCACGTCTGGTCGACAATCACCACCGACAGCCCAGGGGTCGTGCCGTTGGTGTTGCTGCAAAACCATCCCATCAATGCGATAGAGCAAGCCAACGGGTTGGCGAACGTGCCGGTATCCCGTGATTGGCTGCAGAGCCTGCCGGACGGCGCTCGAATCACAGTCAGCACCAAGGTCAACTATCAGCCCGGCATCAAAGATGAGTTTGCGGCGGTGAGCTTTCCAGACACGGAGTACACCATCAGTCTCACCTCGCCATTGGTGATCGACCAAACGTACGTTTATCTCGATGCAACCACCTACATACTGCCGGACTATCCCACCATCCTGCCGAACTTCGATGCGGGCAATTCGGTTCGAATCAATGCCTCAGGAGGGACCCCGCCGTATCGGTACTCAAGCAGCAATAGTGCGGTGGCGGTCGTTGACTCGAGCGGCTTTGTTTCATTGCGAGGCAACGGTGAATGCGTGATAACGGTTTCTGACAGTGCTTCGCCGCCCCAGACGAGGAATTGCACGGTCAGTGGCTACGAGGTCTGGCACGTCTATGGCCTGGGAGGAGGGACATTGAGTGACATCCGCTCAAGCGCCGTGAGTCGAGGCCTGACCTCGGTCTATATCGACGAGCTGTATGCAATCAGGGCTGCCTGTGGCAACCGTTGGCCGATGGGGAATGCCGATTATTGGTCGATTTCACTCTCCCACAAAGACATCTACGGCTTCAGTTGGTATTACGGGATGAACCTGGCCACTGGCGCGCAGACTGTGCTGCAGGATAATGTGTTTACCAAACCACTCGGCATCGGCGTTATCCGCAGGTAAACCCAAGGCTGTGCCGTCAAGGGAAGGCCGTCATGCGTCTGCGCAGACGGTCCTTCCTCACCTAGATGTTCCAGCGTCTGGATGACTGGGCCAACCGCTGGCGCAGCGCATCCACGTTGGTTGCCAATTGCAATGTCAGCAGCCGATACCCGTCCAATGCGTTGTACACCGGCGCCTGCATTTCGGTTTCACCTGTCATGGGTGGCGCCTCTCGCTCCAATCGCTCCGTCACTCCCGATTTCAACGCCCGCGCCATCCCCACCAACTGCACGCGAATTTGCCGGTGCTCGGCCTTCAGCATCAGTTGCATTCGCGCTGTCGCCTGCTCATCCCGAGGGTCCGGCCGGGTATTGCCGAGAATCTCCAGGGTGCTCATACACAGGCGCAAATGCCGCTGAAGGGTGTCCAGTTCAGTCATGGAAATGCGCACTTCCTTGGACACCGACGGCATCAGCGAGCGCAGTTGCAGCATCGCCGCGTTCAAGCGGTTGAGCAGCTTGAAGTGCTCATCGTCGGTGACTGATTGGCCATTGATGATGCGGCTGTAGATCGCCGCACAATCGCGCAGGGCGCTGGCCAGGTTGTAGCGCCACGAGTACACCGCGTACAGCGGCAGGGCGAAGGAAAACGCCAGCGCCAGTGCGATGCCGATCAGGATATCGACGGTGCGCCACAGGCCGTCCGAGATCGGGTTGTCGCCGTGCCCGGCGACGATAAACACCGTGATCGCCGACAGCAGCGCGATATAGCCGCCCTTGCCGATGGCATGGTAGGAAAAGAACCCGCACACCGCTGACATCAGCAGGTAAGTCAGGAATGGCTGGCCGAAGTAGGCTTGTTGCACCACCAGCAGCAAACCGACGCTGGCGCCGATCAGCGTACCGTACGCGCGCTCCACGGCCTTCTTGCCGATATTGCCGTGGTGCTGCAGGCCGCCGATCACGATCAGCATGGTCACCGACGCCCACTCGCCATGCGGCAGGTTGAGGCCGCTGGTCAGCAGGATCGTCGCCAATAGGCCGATGGACACGCGCACGGCGTGGATCAGCTTGGCGTGGCGATAGCGCCGGTACGGGTCGAGCAGGGGGCGTAACAGGCGCCGGGCGAAAAGGGGCAGGTTCATCGGTATTGAAGGGGCCTCATTAGTCAGGGCAAACCGATCCAATGTGAGAGGGGGCTTGCCCTAATGTCAGTCAGTCAAGCGTACACCGCTGTCTGTAGGAGCGAGCTTGCTCGCGAGAAACTCACAGGCACCGCGTTCATTCAGAAAGCACGCGTTATCGTTGAGGTTTTTCGCGAGCAAGAGCTAGGCGCCCCCCTCGCTCCTACAATAAGCCTTAACTGACTGGCATCAGGGCAAGCCTCTCCCACCTATTTTGACCGAGGTGATCTTAGAAGATGTAGTCGGTGCTGATGAAGCTCGAGTCACGGTTGCGCAGGATCTCGCTGAGCAACGCCTTGTTGCTCTCCTGGAACTTGGTCGCCACCAGGGTGCGGATCGAGAACACGCGCAGCGCGTCATGTACCGACAACGTACCCTCGGCCGAGTTCTTGCGCCCGTTGAAGGGGAAGGTGTCCGGCCCGCGCTGGCACTGGGCGTTGATGTTGATCCGGCCGACCTGGTTGGCGAAGGTATCCACCAGTCGCCCGACCTCAACCGCGTTGGTGCCGAACAGGCTCAATTGCTGGCCGAAGTCCGAGTCCAGTACGTAGTCGATCACCGTCTCCAGGTCACGGTAGGGCACGATCGGCACCACGGGGCCGAATTGTTCTTCGTGGTACACGCGCATCTGCGGGTTCACCGGGTACAGCACTGCCGGATAGAAGAATGACCCACGGCTTGCACCGCCGTTGGCATTCACCACTCGGGCGCCGTACTGTGCGGCATCGGCCACCAGGTCATTGAGGTAATCCACCTTGCCCACTTCCGGCAGCGGGGTCAGCGCCACGCTGTCATCCCAGGGCATGCCGGGCTTGAGCGTCGCCAGCCTGGCGTTGAATTTTTCGATAAAGCTGTCGACCACGTCCTCATGCACAAACAGGATCTTCAGGGCAGTGCAGCGCTGGCCGTTGAACGACAGCGAGCCGGTGAGCGCTTCGCTGACCGCATTGTCGAGATCAACCTCGGGCAGCACGATGCCCGGGTTTTTCGCATCCAGGCCCAGTGCGGCGCGCAGACGGTGGGGTTTTGGATGCAGTTTTTTCAGGTCGCTGGCGGCCTTGTTGGTGCCGATGAACGCAAAGATGTCGATCTTGCCGCTGGCCATCAGCGCGCTCACGGTTTCGCGGCCGCTGCCATAGATCACGTTGATCACCCCGGCCGGGAAGCTGTCGCGGAACGCCTCCAGCAACGGGCGGATCAACAGCACGCCGAGCTTGGCCGGCTTGAATACCACGGTATTGCCCATGATCAGCGCCGGGATCAGCGTGGTGAACGTTTCGTTCAGCGGGTAGTTGTAAGGTCCCATGCACAGCGCCACGCCCAGGGGCACGCGGCGGATTTGCCCAAGGGTGTCCTGCTCCAGCTCGAAGCGACTGCTGCGGCGGTCGAGCTCCTTGAGGGCATTGATGGTGTCGGTGATGTAGTCGCAGGTGCGGTCGAACTCTTTCTGTGAGTCCTTGAGGTTCTTGCCGATCTCCCACATCAACAGCTTGACCACCGCGTCGCGCTGTTCGCGCATGCGCCGCAGGAAGGCTTCCACGTGTTGGATGCGCTCGGCCACGCGCAGGGTCGGCCACTCTCCCTGGCCCCGGTCATAGGCGCGCACGGCGGCGTCGAGGGCGCTGAGGGCGGTCTCGGCGTCCAGCAGCGGCGTGCTGCCGATGTGCACGCGTTCGTCGCCCAGTTGCACAGGGCTTTGCACGCGCGCCAGCGGGCCATTCCACACCCGCAACTGGCCATCGACCAGGTAATCACGCTGTTCAATCGGCGCCGCCAAGCGAAATTGTTCGGGAATCTCTGCGGTGGAGGCGGGAAACAGCTGGGTGAGCAGGTTGCTGGTGGTCATGTCGCTACCCCTGGAATAGTTGCAAATCATGACTAGAGAGTCACCCATACAAGGGCTCTGTGGCAAGGCTTGCGCGCTTTCTCCTGCGCATTCAGGGTGCTTCGGGATAAACTGCGCGGCTTTCTTGAAGGAGTTCACATGAGTCAGTACCAGCCGGGCATTCTTGCCGCACCAGTGCCGTTGCAGGCACGCCATCTGTTTTTTGCCCTCGAGTCCCAGGATGCCTTGCCTGCTGCGCTGGACGCGCTGGTGCAGTTGACGGATTCGGCGGCGGTGGTCGGTTTCGGTAAGCCTCTGGTAAGCGCGCTGGGCGCAGGCATCGAAGGGCTGCGCAGCTTCCCGGCCATCAGCGGCCCGGGTGCGCACAACCCGTCCACTCAGCAGGCTCTGTGGGTATGGTTGCATGGCGTGGACCGTGGTGAATTGCTGTTGCGCAGCCGCGCGTTCGAAAAAGCCCTGGCGCCGGCGTTGCGTCTGGTACAGATGACCGAAGGCTTTCGCTACAAGACCGGTTTCGACTTGACCGACTATGAAGACGGCACCGAGAACCCTCACGACGATGCGGCCGTGGAAGCGGCCTTCACAGACAGCGGCGCCAGCTTCGCCGCCATCCAGCAGTGGCAGCACGACCTCGACGGTTTCGCTGCGCTACCGGCCCAGGAGCGCGACCACATCATCGGCCGCCGCCATGGCGACAACGAAGAGCTCGACGACGCCCCCGACTCGGCCCATACCAAGCGCACCGCGCAGGAAAGCTTCACCCCGCAGGCGTTCGTGGTACGTCGTTCGATGCCATGGGCCGAGAACGGCCAGGCGGGGCTGATGTTTCTCGCCTTCGGCCATTCCTTCGACGCATTCGAAGCGCAACTGCGCCGTATGAGTGGACTGGAAGACGGGATTGTCGATGGTTTATATCGCATCAGCACACCGTTGACCGGTGGCTATTATTGGTGTCCGCCTTTGAAAGAAGGGTATCTGGACCTCAGCGCGATCACACCGGCAATGCCGCTCTGACGGTGCCTGCCCGCCCCACGGGCACCCTGGAACTGAGCTGAGACCGCTGGCCACTTAACAGCGACCTCAGCAAACTTCCAGGAGAACCCAATCATGATGATCTCACGCATTTCCGTGAATGTTTCACCGCCACAGCCGGCCCCCAACGATTACTCGAAAATGTCGGACTCGGGTCTGGCCAAGGCATTTGGCGACAACTTCCAGGCGTTCAAGCACCCGACGACCCCGAATGCAACCACGGATAAAATCCGTGAAGTGGCGGGACGTTCGCTGACCGGCGACGCGCACAAAGATAATGAAACCCAACTGGCCCGCGAAGTGCTCAAGCGTGACAACGTCTTGAAAGCGCTGGATTCAGTGGATGACAACGGCAAGCGCGACGGCGTGATCGGCCCCTGGAATCCGAAGATGGCGGCTGATCAGTTAGCCTGTAATTGCCGCACGAACCCGCCCAGTACCACGCTTCAAATCACCTATTGAGCCGGGCCTGGCCAGCCCTTGGCAACATGAAAACAATGACAGCCAGGCGAACGAACGCTGAAAAAAATCCGCACTGGCCGTAATCTAGGCTCCCTTGCTACCTGTGCGGATTGTTCATGTCTCCTGTTGCCGATGGGCTGCCCCTCGATAAACGCTTACCGGCCGTGATTGCCCTGTCCTTGGGGATCGGCATGGCGACGCTGGACACTGCTATCGTCAATACCGCCTTGCCGACGCTGGCAGAGGGCATCGGTACTGACTCGGCTTCGGTGATCTGGGTGGTCAACGCCTACCAGCTGGCGATAATCGCAACAGTGCTGCCGTTTGCATCGCTGAGCGATGTGCTGGGGCATCGCCGCGTGTACCTCGGCGGGTTGCTGCTGTTCATTGTCTCGTCGTTATTGTGCGGGCTCGCCGATTCGCTGTTGACCCTCACCGCCGCGCGGGTGGCGCAGGGCCTGGGGGCGGCCGCGCTGATGAGCGTCAACACCGCCTTGCTGCGGCATATCTACCCGGCGAAAATGCTCGGGCGTGGCCTGGGTTATAACTCGCTGGTGGTGGGGCTGGCGTTCACCCTGGGGCCCACCGCCGCATCGGCGATTCTCTCAGTGGCCAGTTGGCATTGGCTGTACCTTATCAATGTGCCACTCGGGCTGCTGGCCTTGAGCCTGGGCCTGCGCTCGTTACCGACGCTGCCGATCACCGGGCACGCTTTTGATCGGTTGGCGGCGCTGTTATGTGCCGGGTTGTTCGCCTTGCTGGTCCTGGGCTTGGGCGCCGCCGTGCATGGCGCACAGGGCGCACTGACCCTGGGACTGATCGCGCTGGCGCTGGTGTTCGGCGCTTTACTGCTGCGCCGCGAGGCCGGGCATCCGGCGCCAATGCTGGCGGTGGACTTGTTCAAGCGCCCGGTGTTTGCGTTGTCTTCGCTGACGGCGATCTGTGCCTTCAGTGCCCAGGGCCTGGCATTTGTCGCATTGCCGTTCCTGTTGCAGTCGGCGCTGGGCCACACCCAGGTGGAGACCGGCTTTCTGATGACGCCGTGGCCGGCCGTGGTGGCGATTATGGCCCTGGTGGCGGGACGCCTGGCTGACCGCATGTCACTGGGCCTGCTGTGCGGCATTGGCTTGTTGATGCTCAGTGTCGGCATGGCAGCGCTGGCGACCTTGAGCACTGATGCCTCGGCCTTCGATATCGGCTGGCGCATGGCCTTGTGTGGCGCCGGTTTCGGCTTTTTCCAGTCGCCCAATCTCAAGGCGCTGATGACCAGCGCACCTTTGGCGCGCAGCGGCGGGGCAAGTGGCATCGTGGCGATCTCGCGGCTGCTGGGCCAGACACTGGGCGCCTCGTTGGTCGCCTTGTGTTTTCATCTGTTCGTGGACAGTGGCCCAGCCTGCGCATTGTGGCTGGGTTGTGGGTTCGCGCTGATCGGCGCTGTCGCCAGTGGCCTGCGTTTATTGCCCTATAAACGAACGGCTTAGCGCTTGTGGCTGGCGCACATGCAGTGCTCAGCGGTTTTTAAGGCTCTCCAGCCAAGCCGGATCGAGACGGGTTTGTTCGGTATCGATCCCCAACGCTTGCATCCTGGCCTTGTGTGCCTGGACCTCACCCACCAGTTGCGCCTGGGCGCTGGAGTTGGCATCCAGGGCATGCATCTGCGTCAGCGCCAAGTGGTAGAAACGCAACACTTTGATAGCGTTCGGGTCATCGGCCTGTACCCGTTCGCTGACCTTGTGCATCACATTGGTCACGCTCATCAGGCTGCGCTTGAGCTGCCAGCCGTATACCGCCGGTGCCAGCCAAGCCTGGCCCCAGAAGGGGCCGCGCACCAGAGCGAGGGTGATCAACACCCCGGCAAACACCCCGCCGACATTGAAGCGCACGTTATCACCCCCCGGTTCACCGAACAGCATCACCGCCAGGCTCGACAACAACATGGCCAGGGCGAGGAATACCACGGCGACGATCAGCGTGCTGCGGCGGGTTTGTTTTCGATAAAGGACGGGGTCACAGGGTTTGAGTTCGAACATTCGGGTCAGGTCTCCAGCACGGGCGTGCATCTTCTCATGCTTGAAGCAATCAAGTTGAACGATGCCCAGCGGTGTTTCCTCTAAACCCTTGAAGTCACCATGAGGTAAGCCATCATGTCCGAACACAAGCAACCGCCGCCTGGCACGCCCAATCCTGATCGCACGCCCGGTGAAGAGGAGCGCGATAACGATGCACTGCGCCCCAACGACCCGGCCGAGCGCCAGGACAACGACGACGTGGAGCAGGTCGAACACGACCTGGAAAACCTCCACGACAAAGCCCGCCCGCTGTAAGCAAGGAGGTCTGTATGAGCAATCCCCCGAACGGCCCGCGCTCCGACGAACACGCCACTGGCAAAGATGAGCTGGGATTCGATCCCGATTCGCCGGAGGTGTCTGACCCGCAGGTCGATCCCATCGGCCCCGCCATTGCGCCGCTGGATAAGCAAAAGCAACCGGAAAAAAAGCCGCCCTACGATCCGTTGGGCGACTTGAAGAAGTAAACCAAGCCCCGCACTGTGCGGGGCTTTGTTTATTTTGGAGGGTTCCAGCTCACATCGGTGATGCCGTATTTTTCCGCCCAGGGCCGGGTGGTTTTTTTCACCTGTTCGTGCCCCACGCGGCCGATGCGGCTGACGTGCGCAATATCGGCATCGACGGCCGCCCAATGCCAGGCTTCGGTGCTGTTCATCACCTCGGCGCGCACTACAAAAGACTTGGGTTTACCGTGCAGCTGGTAGTTGATGGTGTAGATTTTTGCGGTACTCATGTTGCCTCCCTGTCTTGTTATAGATGGATAGGCAGCCACGCGTAAAGGTTCATTCAAAATGACAATTCGCACGGACGCGCGGCATAGTGACGCATTCAGTCCGCGCCCAGGGAACGCATCATGACGGTGCTCATCCATTCGGCTGCCGGATCATGCGCAATTGCGCAGGGTGCATGAGGGGGTGGTCAGGGCCGATTGCGAAAAGTCTTGAGTTAGAGCCTTCGCTGAACCGTTTTTTCTCCATTTTGGTGCAAATTCGTTCGAACTTTTTGCTGACGCCAATGTTCGAACCGATTCCTGAATACTTTGCCCACTCAAAAATGGAGATGTAAACGATGTCCAAACTATTCGGAAAATTCCTCAAGAACGCCTCGTGGCTGGCCCTGGTGGCGTCGCCAACCGTGGTGTTCGCTGCACCGTCGCCCGACCCGATTTCCACTTTCGGGATCCTCGGCAGCTATAACGACTTCAAACTCGAAGGCGGTAGCGAGAGCGACAAGGACCACATGCCCGAGGCGGGCCTGTTCTACAACTTCGGTAATAAGCTCACCGCCGAATCCGGCTTCATCTACCAGGCCGGTATCGAAGCCAAGTACGGCGAAAAGAGCGATAACAAGCTCAAGGAAGGCCAGGCCGACGTTGATCTTGGCTGGCGCGCCGCGCTGGATGCGCGCAACTTCGTCGACGTGATCGTCGGCGGTGGCTACACCTGGACGCGTTATGAGCCGGACACCAACGGCTACGACCTGAAGCTCACCAACAAGTCACCGTTCGCCAAGGCTGCCCTGGGCTACAACCATCAGTTCGATGACATGACCCTGCGCGTTGAAGCCGGCGCCCGTCATACCATCGATGGCCGCGCCAAACTCAAGGTGGACGGCGTCGGCAGCGACAGCGTGGACCTCAAGGACCGCACCAACCCTTATGCCGAAGTCAGCCTGCTGATGAACCAGAAGGGCAACCTGCCGGTAATGGCGGGATTGTATTACACCCGCACCGAATACAAGCTCGATGACGACTCCTATGTAGCCGACAACACCAAGCTCAAGCGTGATGAGTATGGTTTCAAGGTCGGTATCGCGTTCTGACGTTATTGCACTATAAAAAACGCCCCGAACATTCGGGGCGTTTTTTTTGGGGCTTTTGCAGCTCAGCCCAGTGCGGCAAGTTGCGCCACGGTCTCGGGAAAACGCGCTACCAGCCGTATCAGCCCATTCAGGCGCCTTCGCGGGCAAGCCCGCTCGCACATTTGGAATGCATACCCCTGTGGGAGTGGGCTTGCCCGCGAAGACGATAGTGGTTGCACTGCATCTCTATTGTTTCCCTCTGAGACGCAAAAACGGCGCCCAAAGGCGCCGTTCTTTTTACTGCATCAACCTAAGCGATCAAACCCCCAGCACCGCATGCTGCACCAGGGTGAGCAACGGTTGCGGGTACACGCCCAGGAAGAACGCGAGCAGGGCGATGGCCAGCAGCATCACGCCACCGGCTTTCTGTTCCCAATGCAGCTCGGCATCCACACGGCGCAGGTTCGGCTCGATCAGGTACAGGGTGACCATCACGCGCAGGTAATAGAACACGCCGATGGCGCTGCCCAGTACCAGGGACGCCACCAACCACCACTCGTGGGCCTCGACGCCGGTGGCGACGATGTAGAACTTGCCGATAAAGCCGGCAGTCAGCGGGATACCCGCCAGGGACAGCATCATCACGGTCAGCACGGCGGTCAGGTACGGACGGCGCCAGAACAGGCCGCGGTATTCGTACAGGGCGTCGGCATCACGGCCCTTGTACGGCGAGGACATCAGCGTGATCACACCGAATGCGCCGAGGCTGGTGATCACGTAGGTGACCAGGTACACGCCGATGGCTTCCACGGCCAGGCCTTTGCTCGCCACCAGGGCGATCAGCAGGTAGCCGAAGTGGGCGATGGACGAATAACCCAGCAGACGCTTGAGGTTGTTCTGGGTCAGCGCCAGCAGGTTGCCGAACAGGATCGACGCAATGGCGATCACGGTCAGCACGTTGCTCAGCACGCCGGTGTTGGCCGCTGGCGAGATCTGGAACAGACGCACCATCACCGCAAACACAGCCACTTTCGACGCGGTAGCCAGGAACGCAGCCACTGGCGCGGGGGCGCCTTCGTACACGTCCGGGGTCCACAGGTGGAAGGGTACCAGCGACAGCTTGAACGCCAGGCCGATCAGCATCATGGCCAGGCCCAGTTGGGCAATCGGCGCAGGCATGCTGGTCGTCGCCAACGCGTGGCCGATACCGGTGAAGCTCAGGCTACCGGCTTCCGCGTAGAGCAGGGCCATACCGAACAACAGGAACGCGGAACCGGCGGCCGACAGCACCATGTACTTGATGCCGGCTTCCAGGGAGCGCTTGTTGAAGAAGGCATACGCCACCAGGCCGTAGGTCGGGATCGACAGCAGTTCCAGGCCGATGAACAGGCCGGCCAGGTGCTGTGCGCTGACCAGCACGATGCCACCGGCCGCAGCCAGCAGGATCAGCAGGTACAGCTCTTCCTTGTTGCCCGGGTAGCCAGTGCCGCCTTCGCCCAGGTAAGCGTGGGCGAGGGTGACGCAGGCCAGGGTCGCCACCAGGATCAGTGCGATGTACAGCAGGGCGAAGTCATCGACCATCATCAACGGCGTAACCGCCAGTGGCGCGACCTTGAGGGCCGGGATGATCGACAACAGTGCCAGGTTCAAACCGGCACAGGACAGCAGGAACGTTTGCGAATGATTGCGGCGCCAGGCGATCGCCAGCATCACCACCACAATGGTGAGGCTGGTGATCAGCAGCGGCGCAAGCGCGATAAAGTGTTGGATCGTGAATTCCATAGCGCTCTTACCGGGCCGAAGCGAGTTGAGAGAAGGCGGTGCCGAACCACTGCTGCACGCCATGCATCGTGGCGGCAGACGTGTCCAGGAACGGCTGCGGGTAAACGCCGATGTAGATCAGCAGTACCGCAAGGCCGAGCACCATGATCAGTTCGCGCGCATCCATCCCTTGCAGGACAGTGTCGGACTTGGCCGGGCCGAAGTAGGCGCGGTGGATCATGATCAGCGAGTAGACCGAACCGAACACCAGGCCGGAGGTAGCAATCGCACTGATCCACGGCGTCTGCACGAAGGCACCCATCAGGATCAGGAACTCGCCGATGAAGTTACCGGTACCCGGCAAGCCCAGCGACGCGGCGGCGAAGAACAGGCTGATTGCCGGCAGGTAAGCGATGCGCGACCACACGCCACCCATTTCACGCATGTCACGGGTGTGCAGGCGCTCGTACAGCTGACCACTCAGGATAAACAGTGCAGCGGCCGAAACACCGTGGGCCAACATCTGGATCACGGCGCCTTGCAGCGCCAGTTGGCTGCCGGAGTAGATGCCGATCAGCACGAAGCCCATGTGGGAAACGGACGAGAAGGCGATCAGACGCTTGATGTCGGTTTGCGCGAAGGCCAGGAACGCACCGTAGAAGATCCCGATCAGACCCAGGGTCATGGCGATCGGCGCGAACTCGGCCGACGCATTCGGGAACAGCGGCAGGGCGAAACGCAGCAGGCCGTAGGCAGCGGTCTTCAACAGGATACCGGCGAGGTCCACGGAACCGGCGGTCGGCGCCTGTGCGTGAGCGTCCGGCAACCAGGAGTGGAACGGCACCACCGGCAGCTTCACCGCGAACGCGATGAAGAAGCCCAGCATCAGCACGTACTCGGTGGTCAGCGACATCTTGGTTTTCAACAGGTCGGCGTAGTTGAACGTGATCACGCCCGTGCTGTTGAAGTTGACCAGTACCAGACCCAGGATCGCCACCAACATGATCAGGCCGGAAGCCTGGGTGAAGATGAAGAACTTGGTCGCCGCGTAGATCCGGGTTTTCTTGCCGTCCGAAGAACTGTGACCCCAGAGCGCGATGAGGAAGTACATCGGCACCAGCATCATTTCCCAGAAGAAGAAGAACATGAACAGGTCCAGCGCCAGGAACACGCCGACAACGCCGCCCAGGATCCACATCAGGTTCAGGTGGAAGAAGCCCACGTGACGCTGGATCTCTTTCCACGAGCAGAGTACCGAGAGGATACCCAACAGGCCGGTCAGCAGGATCATCAACAGCGACAGGCCGTCGAGGGCCAGGTGCACGTTGATGCCGAAGCGCTGGATCCACACGTGCTTGAATTCAAGCGCGAAGGTTGGATCGACACCCGGTGCCGGAGCGAATGAATAGTCGCCATGGGCCCACAGCCAGAGGCCGAGTGCGAGTTCCAGGGACATGGTCAGCAACGCAATCCAGCGGGGCAGGGTGGCGCCGAAGCGTTCACCCATCCAGCAGAGCAGGCCGCCGATAAAGGGGATCAGGATTAGCCAGGGCAGAATCATGACAGGCTCGTTTCCTTTCGCAAGTTCGCAAAGATCGCAATGTTCATAGTCAAACCGCTACCACAACGATGGCGCCGATCACCAGCACGGCACCTGCCGCCATGGAAGCTGCATACCAACGCAATTGGCCCGTCTCGCTGCGACTCAGGGCGGTGTGACCGGCCTTGGCGGCACGCGGGATCAAACCGATGGTCTGGTCGAGCGGGTCTTTACGCAGTACATGGCTGATGGCGAGGTAAGGCTTGACGAACAGTTTGTCGTAGAGCCAATCGAAGCCCCAGGCAGCAAACCACCAGGCCGACAGGAAACGACCAATGCCACTGTTGGCAACGGCCGTCACGAAGCGACGCTTGCCGAGGAACAGCAGGGCCGCCAGCAGGATACCCGCGATGGCGATGGCGCCCGAGGCGATTTCCAGGCTGTGCTTGTCTGCGCCGCCGGCATGGCCGACGCTTTGCGGCAGTACACCGGCCAGTGGCGGAGTGATCAGCGCGCCGATGAAGGTCGACAGGATGATCAGCACCGACAATGGCAACCAATGCGAGATGCCGTGGCCTGCGTGTGCTTCGGTCTTGGCTTCACCGTGGAAGGTGATGAAGATCAGGCGGAAGGTGTACAGCGAGGTCATGAACGCGCCCACCAGGCCTGCGTACAGCAGGTTTTGGTTGCCGCTGGCAAAGGCTTCCCAGAGGATTTCGTCTTTCGAGTAGAAACCGGCGGTTACCAATGGCAGGGCTGCGAGCGCGGCACCACCGACGATGAAGCTGGCGTAGGCCAGTGGCAGTTTCTTCCACAGGCCGCCCATCTTGAAGATGTTCTGCTCGTGGTGGCAGGCAACGATCACCGCACCGGAAGCAAGGAACAGCAGGGCCTTGAAGAAGGCGTGGGTCATCAGGTGGAAGATCGCCGCGTCCCAGGCGCCGACGCCCAGGGCCAGGAACATGTAGCCGATCTGGCTCATGGTCGAGTAGGCGAGGATACGCTTGATATCGGTCTGCACCAGCGCGGCAAAACCGGCCAGTACCAGGGTCACGCCGCCCACTACGCCCACCAGGTGCAGGATATCCGGCGCCAGGGTGAACAGGCCGTGGGTACGCGCGATCAGGTAGACGCCTGCAGTTACCATGGTTGCCGCGTGAATCAGTGCGGAAACCGGGGTAGGACCGGCCATCGCATCCGCCAGCCAGGTTTGCAGCGGCAGTTGCGCGGATTTACCCACGGCACCGCCCAGCAGCATCAGGGTCGCCAGGGTGATCCAGAAGTCGCCGACCTGGAATTTTTGCGGTGCCAGCACCAGCAGTTCCTGGATATTCAGCGTGCCTACCTGTTGGAACAGGATGAACAGGCCAATGGCCATGAACACGTCGCCGATACGGGTGACGATAAACGCCTTGAGCGCGGCGTTACCGTTGTTGCGGTTGCTGTAGTAGAAACCGATCAACAGGTACGAGCACAGGCCCACGCCTTCCCAGCCGAAGTACAGGAACAACAGGTTATCGCCGAGCACCAGGAACAGCATGCTGGCGATAAACAGGTTGGTGTACGAGAAGAAGCGCGAGTAGCCCGCTTCACCGCGCATGTACCAGGACGCGAACAGGTGGATCAGGAAGCCCACACCCACCACCACGCCGAGCATGGTGATCGACAGGCCGTCGACATAGAGGGCGAAGTTGGGCTTGAAGCCCTCCACCGACATCCACTGCCACAGCACCAGCGTGTAATGACCGCCTTCCGGGGGCGCGACGTTGAATTGCCAGATGACGTAGGCGGCCACGATCGCCGACAGGCCAATCGAGCCCACGCCGATCAGGGCCGAGAGGTTCTCCGACCAGCGTCCGCGAGAGAACGACAGCAGCAGGAAACCGATCAGGGGAAATACGAAAGTCAGAAAGATCATGTTCATCCGCGCATCTCACTGGCAGCGTCGATATCAAGCGTGTGGAAGCGACGATACAGTTGCAGCAGGATCGCCAGGCCAATGCTGGCCTCGGCGGCTGCCAGGCTGATCACCAGGATGAACATGACTTGTCCATCCGGCTGGCCCCAACGTGCACCCGCCACGATAAACGCCAGTGCCGCAGCGTTCATCATGATTTCCAGGCTCATCAACACGAACAGAATGTTACGGCGAACCATCAGGCCGACCAGGCCAAGGCAGAACAGGATGCCGGCGACCGCCAGACCATGCTCCAAAGGGATAGCAGGCATCGTCATTGCTCCTTGGCTTCGTTGCGGCCCAAGTGGAAGGCGGTGATGGCTGCGGCGAGCAGCAGCATCGACGCCAGTTCGACCACCAGCAGGTACGGGCCGAACAGGCTGACGCCGACGGCTTTCGCGTCCACGGTGGTGTGGCCGATGGCCTGGCCGCTCTGGTGAGCGAACAGCACATACAGCAGTTCACCCAGCAGCAAAGCTGCGAGAATCACCGGGCCGAGCCAGATGCCGGGCTTGAGCCAGACGCGTTCCTGGGCGACCGAGGCCGGCCCCAGGTTGAGCATCATCACCACAAACACGAACAGCACCATGATGGCGCCGGCGTAGGCGATCACTTCCAGTACACCGGCGAACGGTGCGCCGAGGGCAAAGAAGGTCATTGCCACGGCGATCAGCGAAATGATCAGGTAGAGCAGGGCGTGCACGGGGTTGGTGTTGGTGATCACGCGAAGCGTGGACACCACTGCAATACCCGATGCGAAATAGAAAGCGAATTCCATCTTTCTTCCTTAAGGCAGCAAGCTCTTCACGTTGATCGGCTCGGCTTCGTTTTGTGCGGCGCCTTTGGGCTTACCGGCAACGGCCATACCTGCAACACGATAGAAGTTGTAATCAGGGTTTTTACCGGGACCAGAGATCAGCAGATCTTCTTTCTCGTACACCAGGTCCTGACGTTTGAACTCGGCCATCTCGAAATCCGGCGTGAGCTGGATCGCGGTGGTCGGGCAAGCTTCCTCGCAGAGGCCGCAGAAAATGCAGCGCGAGAAGTTGATGCGGAAGAAGTCCGGGTACCAGCGACCGTCTTCGGTTTCAGCTTTCTGCAGGGAGATGCAACCCACCGGGCACGCCACGGCGCACAGGTTGCAGGCTACGCAACGCTCTTCGCCATCGGGGTCGCGGGTCAGTACGATGCGGCCGCGATAGCGCGGCGGCAGGTACACCGCCTCTTCCGGGTATTGCAGGGTGTCGCGTTTGCGAAAGCCGTGACCGAACACCATCACCAGGCTTCGCAACTGGGTACCGGTACCCTTAACGATGTCGCCAATATATTTGAACATGGGTCAAATCCTCACTGAACCGCGGCAGCCGGCGTGTTCAACAACACGACGGCAGCCGTCACCAGCAAATTGATCAGGGTCAGCGGCAGGCAGAATCTCCAGCTGAAATCCATCACCTGGTCATAGCGCGGGCGCGGAATCGAGGCGCGCAGCAGGATGAACAGCATGATGAAGAACGCGGTCTTCAGGAAGAACCAGAAGAAGGCCAACTGCGGCAGGATGCCTAACGGGCCATGCCAGCCGCCGAAGAACAGCGTGACCAGCAGGGCCGAGATCAAGATGATGCCGATGTACTCACCGACGAAGAACATGCCCCACTTCATGCCGGCATATTCAATGTGGTAACCGTCGGCCAGTTCCTGTTCCGCTTCCGGCTGGTCGAAGGGGTGACGGTGCGTCACGGCCACGCCCGCGATGAAGAAGGTACAGAAGCCAAAGAACTGCGGAATGATGAACCACAGGTTCTGTGCCTGGTACTCGACGATATCGCGCATGTTGAACGAGCCAACCTGCACCACGATGCCCATCAGCGCCAAGCCCATGAACACTTCATAGGACACGGTTTGCGCCGAGGCCCGCAAGCTGCCCAGCAGGGCAAACTTGTTGTTGCTCGACCAACCGGCGAACAACACCGCATACACCGACAGGCCGGCCATGGCAAAGAAGAACAGCAAGCCGATGTTCAAGTCCGCCACGCCCCAGGTCGGGGTGATCGGGATGATCGCGAAAGCGATCAGCAAGGCGCTCATGGCCACGACCGGCGCCAGGGTGAAGATCACCTTGTCGGCAAACGGCGGAGTCCAGTCTTCCTTGAAGAACATTTTCAGCATGTCGGCCGCGATCTGGAACATGCCGAACGGACCGACGCGGTTCGGACCGTAGCGGTCCTGCCACCAGCCCAGCAGGCGACGTTCGACGAAGCTGAGCAGGGCGCCCGCCACGACCACGGCCAACAGGATCACGATGGCCTTGACCACCGAGATGATCACGTCGATCACTTCAGGAGTGAACCAAGTCATTGCGCTGCCTCCTGCAGACCGTCAACGGTGTGGCCAAAGATCGCGGGAGGAATACCGGCGAGGCCTTTTGGCAGTGCAACCAGGCCGGCGCCCAGCTCATCGTTGATGCGCAGCGGCAGACGCAAGGTCTGGCCGGCTACGCTCAGGCTGAGCAGGGCACCGTCGTTGACGCCCAGGCGGTCGGCTTCGGACTTGGCCAGCGACACATAGGCGGCCGGAATGCGTTCTTGAACCGGCGCGGCCTTGGAAGAGGTCTCTTCGCTGCCGAACAGGTGGAAGAACGGCACGACCTGCCAGGTGCCCGGCGCCGGGTTGAACGGACGCGGTACCGCAGCAAACCAGTTCAGCGAGTCACCGGTGCTTTCGATCAGGCGGGTGCCCGGGTCGCCAGCGCGGATGTGACCCCCGACTTCGTCCTGGAACTTGTTCCAGGCCTGCGGCGAGTTCCAGCCCGGCGACCAGGCGAACGGCACCTGCTGACGCGGTTCGGCCGAACCCGAATAACCTTCCATGGAGAAGGCGAACGCGGTGTCGATGTCTTGCGGGGTACGCGGCTCATGCACGCTGATGTCGGCGCGCATGGCGGTACGACCGGAATAACGCAACGGTTCACGCGCCAGTTTCAGACCCTTGATGCGGAACGCGGCGGACGGTGCAGCATCGACGATGCGTGCCAGTTGCGGCGCGCTCGCGGCGGTAGCAGCGGTGACGTGGTCGAGCTGGGTCCAGTCGATCGGCTGGTTCAGCAGGGTGGCGCGCAGGGCGTGCAACCAGCGCCAGCCTTCATGCACCAGGATGCTGGCGTCCATGTACTTCGGATCGAACACCTGGAAGAAACGCTGGGCGCGGCCTTCCTGGCTGACCAGGGTGCCGTCGCCTTCGGCGAAGCTGGCAGCCGGCAATACCAGGTGCGCACGCTCGCTGGTGGCGGTCTTCTGGTGGTCGGCGACGATCAGCACCTTGGCGGCGTTGAGCGCAGCGTCTACCTTGGCTGCAGCGGTGCGGGTGTACAGGTCGTTTTCCAGCACGACGATGGCGTCGGCATTGCCGTCGATCACCGCTTGCAGCGCGGCATCCACGGACTCGCCGCCGAGCATGGCCAGGCCGAGGCTGTTGGCTTCCGGCACGACCAGGCTGATGGAGCCGTTCTTGTCGCGCAGCTTCAGGGCCTTGGCGATGTTGGCGGCGGCTTCGATCAGCGCCTTGGAACCCAGGGAGGTCCCGGCAATGATCAATGGACGCTTGGCCGCCAGCAGGGCGTCGGCGATGCGTTGGGCCAGTTCCACGGCTTCAGTGTCCAGGCCTTCGACGGCCGGTGCGCTGGCGTCCAGGGCGTGGGCCACGGCGAAGCCGAGGCGGGCCAGGTCGTCCGGTGCGGCGTGGACGCATTCTTCGGCGATGTCGTCGAGCTTGGTTTCAGCCAGGGACGCGATAAACAGCGGGTTCAGCGCGTGCTGGCCGATGTTTTTCACCGCAGCGTCAAGCCACGGCTGTACGCGCATGGCGTCGGCCATTTCTTCGGCCTTGCCTTTGACCGATTGGCGCAGCGACAACGCGATACGTGCGGCGGTCTGGGTCAGGTCTTCACCGAGCACGAAGATCGCATCGTGATCTTCGATGTCGCGCATGTTCGGCACTGGCAGCGGGCTGTCGTTGAGCACTTGCAGGACCAGGCGGATACGCTCCAGCTCGCCGGCTTCGATGCCGCTGTAAAAGTGCTCGGCGCCGACCAGTTCGCGCAACGCGAAGTTGCTTTCGAGGCTGGCCCGGGGCGAACCGATACCGACGATATTACGGCCGCGCAACAGGTCGGCGGCTTTATCCAGCGCCGCGTCCAGGCTCAGTTTGGCGCCATCGGCCAGCAGCGGCTGGCGTGGGCGGTCTTCGCGGTTGACGTAGCCATAGCCGAAACGGCCGCGGTCGCACAGGAAGTACTGGTTGACCGAACCGTTGAAGCGGTTTTCGATACGGCGCAGTTCACCGTAGCGCTCGCCCGGGGAGATGTTGCAACCGCTGGAGCAGCCATGGCAGATGCTCGGGGCGAATTGCATGTCCCACTTGCGGTTGTAGCGCTCGGAGTGAGTCTTGTCGGTGAACACACCGGTCGGGCAGACCTCGGTGAGGTTGCCGGAGAATTCGCTCTCGAGCACGCCGTCTTCAACGCGACCGAAGTACACGTTGTCGTGGGCGCCAAATACGCCGAGGTCGGTGCCGCCGGCATAGTCTTTATAGAAGCGCACGCAGCGGTAGCAGGCGATGCAGCGGTTCATCTCGTGGGAAATGAACGGGCCGAGGTCCTGGTTCTGGTGGGTACGCTTGGTGAAGCGATAACGGCGCTCGTTGTGACCGGTCATCACCGTCATGTCTTGCAGGTGGCAGTGACCGCCTTCCTCACAGACCGGGCAGTCGTGGGGGTGGTTGGTCATCAGCCATTCGACCACGCTGGCGCGGAACGCTTTGGATTCTTCATCGTCGATGGAGATCCAGGTGTTGTCGGTGGCTGGGGTCATGCACGACATGACGATACGACCACGGGTGTCGTTCTCGTCGGTGTATTGCTTGACCGCACACTGGCGACAGGCACCGACGCTACCAAGCGCGGGGTGCCAGCAGAAATACGGGATGTCGAGGCCGAGTGACAGACATGCCTGTAACAGGTTGTCCGCCCCATCGACTTCGAGCGCTTTGCCGTCTACGTGGATAGTGGCCATGGTTCAAAGTTCTTCGTTGGCCCGTTGTCAGCGGGCGTGGCTAATGGAATCTTGTTATTCATGTGCATCTACACAGCCATCAAGGCGTCCGCACATGAGAAAAACGAAGGGCACGGACCCTTCGCTTCTTTAAGCGCTACGCACCGACCATGGTCGGTGATACCACCTGAGTGAGTTCGCCCGCGCGGGTTGGCGCGATGCCGGCCTCGAATTCAGGGCGGAAGTATTTGATTGCGCTGCCCAATGGCTCCACGGCGCCCGGTGCGTGAGCACAGAAGGTCTTGCCTGGGCCGAGGAAACCCACCAGGCCGAGCAGGGTTTCGATATCACCCTCGCGGCCTTCGCCGTTTTCCAGGGCCATCAGCAACTTGACGCTCCACGGCAGGCCGTCGCGGCAAGGGGTGCAGAAACCGCAGGATTCACGGGCAAAGAATTGCTCCATGTTGCGCAGCAACGAGACCATGTTCACCGTGTTGTCGACCGCCATCGCCAGGCCGGTGCCCATCCGGGTGCCCACCTTGCCGATGCCGCCGGCATACATTTGTGCATCGAGGTGCTCGGGCAGCAGGAAGCCGGTGCCCGCACCGCCTGGCTGCCAGGCTTTCAAGGTGTAGCCGTCGCGCATGCCGCCGGCGTAGTCCTCGAACAGCTCGCGCGCGGTGACGCCGAATGGCAGTTCCCACAGGCCCGGGTTCTTGACCTTGCCGGAGAAGCCCATGAGCTTGGTGCCCATGTCTTCACTGCCTTCACGGGCCAACGATTTGTACCAGTCCACGCCGTCGGCGATGATCGCCGGCACGTTGCACAGGGTCTCGACGTTGTTCACACAGGTCGGCTTGCCCCACACGCCGACGGCGGCAGGGAAGGGCGGCTTGGAGCGCGGGTTGGCGCGGCGGCCTTCGAGGGAGTTGATCAGTGCGGTTTCTTCACCGCAGATGTAACGCCCGGCGCCGGTGTGCACAAACAGCTCGAAGTCGAAGCCCGAACCCAGGATGTTCTTGCCCAGCAGGCCCGCCGCCTTGGCTTCGGCCACGGCACGGTTGAGGTGCTCGGCGGCGGTGGTGTATTCGCCACGCAGGAAGATATAACCCCGGTAGGTTTTCAGCGCGCGTGCGCTGATCAGCATGCCTTCGATCAGCAGATGGGGCAGTTGCTCCATCAGCATGCGGTCTTTCCAGGTGTTGGGCTCCATTTCATCCGCGTTGCATAGCAGGTAGCGGATGTTGATGGATTCGTCTTTGGGCATCAGGCCCCACTTCACGCCCGTGGGGAAGCCTGCACCGCCGCGGCCTTTGAGGCCGGCGTCCTTGACGGTCTGGACGATATCGTCCTGGGCCATGTCGGCGAACGCCTTGTGCGCGGCGGCGTAGCCGTTCTTGGCCTGGTATTCGTCGAGCCATACCGGCTCACCGTCGTCACGCAGGCGCCAGGTCAGCGGGTGGGTCTCGGCCGAACGCTTGATCAGGTTGGCCGGGCCGAAGGAAGTCAGGGTCATGGGTAGCCCTCGAGCAATTGGGTCACGCCAGCAGGCTGTACGTCACCGAATGTGTCGTCGTCGATCATCAACGCCGGCGCCTTGTCGCAGTTGCCCAGGCAGCACACCGGCAGCAGCGTGAAGCGGCCGTCGGCGGTGGTCTGGCCCAGGCCGATACCCAGCTTGGCCTGGATCTCGCTGACCACGGACTCGTGGCCACCGATGTAGCAGACCATGCTGTCGCACACGCGGATGATGTGGCGGCCCACTGGCTGGCGGAAGATCTGGCTGTAGAACGTGGCCACGCCTTCAACGTCGCTGGCGGGGATGCCGAGGATCTCGCCGATGGCGTAGAGGGCGCCGTCCGGCACCCAGCCACGTTCCTTCTGGACGATCTTCAAGGCCTCGATTGACGCCGCGCGCGGGTCTTCGTAGTGATGCAGCTCGTGCTCGATGGCCGAGCGCTCGGTTTCACTCAAGGTGAAACGGTCTGTCTGGATAAGCGTGCTGTTCATGCTTAGCGGTCCACGTCGGCCATAACGAAATCGATACTACCCAGGTACGCAATCAAGTCCGCGACCATCTCGCCTTTGATCACCGAAGGGATCTGCTGCAAGTGCGGGAAGCTTGGGGTGCGAATCCGGGTGCGGTAGCTCATGGTGCCGCCATCGCTCGTCAGGTAATAACTGTTGATGCCCTTGGTCGCTTCAATCATCTGGAAGGACTCGTTGGCCGGCATCACCGGGCCCCACGAGACTTGCAGGAAGTGCGTGATCAGGGTTTCGATGTGCTGCAGCGTGCGCTCTTTGGGCGGCGGCGTGGTCAGCGGGTGATCCGCCTTGTACGGGCCGGCCGGCATGTTGCGCATGCACTGCTCGATGATCTTCAGGCTCTGGCGCATTTCTTCGACGCGCACGATGCAACGGTCGTAGGCGTCGCCATTGGCCGCCAGCGGGACTTCGAATTCGAAGTTCTGGTAGCCGGAGTAGGGGCGCGCTTTACGCAGGTCGAAGTCGCAACCGGTGGAACGCAGGCCGGCACCGGTGACGCCCCATTCCAGGGCCTCTTTGGTGTTGTATTGCGCGACGCCGATGGTACGGCCCTTGAGGATGCTGTTATCCAGGGCGGCCTTCTGGTACTCGTCCAGACGCTTGGGCATCCAGTCGATGAATTCCTTGACCAGGCGCTCCCAGCCGTTCGGCAGGTCGTGGGCCACGCCGCCGATGCGGTACCAGGCCGGGTGTAGGCGGAAACCGGTGACGGCTTCGATGACCTTGTAGGCGCGCTGACGGTCGGTGAAGGTGAAGAACACCGGGGTCATGGCGCCGACGTCCTGGATGTAGGTACCCAGGAACAGCAGGTGGCTGGTGATGCGGAAGAACTCGGCCATCATGATGCGGATGGTGTCGACGCGATCCGGCACCTTGATACCGGCCAGCTTCTCGACCGAGAGCACGTACGGCAGGTTGTTCATCACGCCGCCGAGGTAGTCGATACGGTCGGTGTAGGGGATGAAGCTGTGCCAGGATTGACGCTCGGCCATCTTCTCGGCGCCACGGTGGTGGTAGCCGATGTCCGGCACGCAGTCGACGATTTCTTCGCCGTCCAGTTGCAGGATGATACGGAAGGCACCGTGAGCCGAAGGGTGGTTCGGGCCCAGGTTGAGGAACATGTAGTCCTCGTTGGTGCCGGAGCGCTTCATGCCCCAGTCTTCCGGGCGGAAGCGTGCGGCCTCTTCTTCAAGCTGCTGCTTGGCGAGGGTCAGGCTGAACGGGTCGAATTCGGTGGCGCGGGCAGGGTAGTCCTTGCGCAGCGGGTGACCTTCCCAGGTCGGCGGCATCATGATGCGCGTCAGGTGCGGGTGGCCTGGGAAATCGATACCGAACATGTCCCAGACTTCGCGCTCGTACCAGCTGGCGTTCGGCCAGATACCGGTCACGGTCGGGACGCTCAGGTCGCTCTCGCTCAGCGCGACCTTGATCATCACGTCGCTGTTACGTTCCAGCGACATCAAGTGATAGAACACGGTGAAATCGGCGCCGCTCGGCAAACCCTGGCGCTTGGTGCGCAGACGCTCGTCCACGCCATGCAGGTCATAGAGCATGACGTACGGCTTGGGCAGATTGCGCAGGAAGCTCAGGACTTCGACGAGCCTGGCACGCGCCACCCACAGCACCGGCATACCGGTGCGTGTGGCCTGGGCGGTGAAGGCATCAGGGCCAAAACGGTTATTGAGTTCGACAACCACATCCTGGTCGTCTGCCTTGTAAGGCGGGATATACAGAGCACTGCCTGTAGTCATGGTTTTTTATCGCTTTCGGTCAACGTAAAGAATGAAGCCAGGTTTTCGTTCTATGAAAAGAAGCGGGCTGGATCAGACTTCGTCGGGGCTGCGCAGGTTGGTGACTGCGATTCGCTGTTCGCGGCGCTGTTCCTTTTGGGACGGCATCTCGGCGCGGTACACGCCTTGATCACCGACGACCCAGGACAACGGGCGACGCTCCTTGCCAATCGATTCCTGCAACAGCATCAAGCCTTGCAGGAATGCTTCGGGGCGGGGCGGGCAGCCAGGCACGTAGACGTCCACGGGCAGGAACTTGTCCACCCCTTGAACGACGGAGTAGATGTCGTACATGCCACCGGAGTTGGCGCACGAACCCATGGAGATCACCCATTTCGGTTCGAGCATTTGCTCATAGAGACGCTGGATGATCGGCGCCATCTTGATAAAGCAGGTACCGGCGATAACCATGAAATCCGCTTGGCGCGGTGATGCCCGGATAACTTCGGCGCCAAAGCGCGCGATGTCGTGGGGCGCCGTGAAGGCGGTGGTCATTTCCACGTAGCAGCACGAAAGGCCGAAGTTGTACGGCCACAGGGAGTTCTTACGCCCCCAGTTGACCGCGCCACTCAGCACGTCTTCCAGCTTGCCCATGTAGATGTTCTTGTGGACTTGGTCTTCTAACGGATCGGAAACGGTTTCCCGCTCGCCGATGGGGTACTGCTCGTTAGGAGCATCCGGGTCGATCCTGGTGAGATTGTATTGCATCGCCAAAGCCTCATTGTTTCAGCTTCGCTTGCCGCTTGCGACGAGCTTCCGGAGCCCAGTCAAGGGCGCCCACTCGGAACAGGTAGACAAGACCTGCCAACAGAATTGCTATGAAAACGAGAGCTTCGACGAATCCGGTCCAGCCGCTTTCGCGGACGGACACAGACCAGGCAAAGAGAAAGAGGGCTTCGATATCGAAGATCACGAAGAGCATCGCGACCAGATAGAATTTGGCTGAGAGCCGCAAGCGGGCGCCACCTGTAGGTAGCATGCCGGACTCGAACGGTTCGTTTTTGCTGCGGCCCCAGGCTTTTGACCCGAGGAGGCTGGAGACGCCGAGCATGAAGGCGCAAAGCCCCACAACACCGAGGAGGAAAATGGCAAAGCCCCAGTTGTGGGCCATGAGTCCTGTCGCATCGGTCATGCTGGAAATCCTTAACAGAGAGCAAAGGTCTCTGAGCTCGAAAAAGTAACGATGCAGTGACGATATGTCGCACTGCAATCAATCGCGATGATTTTATGGCTAAACACCGGGCAAGTAAAATTCCTGTGGCGAAATTATTCGGTGGAATAAGCACATAGTGCACCTTAATGGGGCTGTAGCCCTTGCAGCGCGGGCATTAGCGGGCTTTTTATCAAATGTGTTTTGTTTAAGCGGTAACGAAGTTTTCTCATTCCAAATGATAATGAATATTGTTTGCGTGGGGTTTAAGCGAATGTTTCTCGTGTCGCGCGGGAAGTTGCCGTTACTTGGTTGAGTGTCGCTTAGTTGATGGAGCGGATTTTTTAACTGATTTGATCCGGACAGATACCGCTCTGGATCAATGTTTTGCGCACAATCGTCAAATTGCATGCAATCCCCTGTGAGCGGGGGCTTGCCCCCGATTGCCGAGTGTCAGTCAGCACATCTGTTGCTTGATCCACCGCCATCGGGGGGCAAGCCCCCTCCCACATTGGTTCGGGGTGCGTCAGTACATGGTGTGCAGGCAAAAAAACGCCCCGAACCAGTCGGGGCGTGATGGGTGTGCGGCACTGCGGTTAGGTCTTCCCTGGGGCCGCAGTGGCCGTGTACTCGGTCACTCAGTGGAACTGCTCTTCCTCGGTCGAACCGGTCAGCGCGGTCACGGACGAGGTGCCGCCCTGGATCACGGTGGTCATGTCGTCGAAGTAGCCTGTGCCCACTTCCTGCTGGTGCGCCACGAAGGTGTAACCCTTCGATGCGTCAGCAAACTCTTGCTCTTGCAGCTTCACGTAGGCGGTCATGTCGTTGCGGGCGTAGTCGTGCGCCAGGTTGAACATGCTGTGCCACATGTTGTGAATGCCGGCCAGGGTGATGAACTGGTGCTTGTAGCCCATGGCGGACAGTTCGCGCTGGAACTTGGCGATGGTCGCGTCGTCCAGGTTCTTCTTCCAGTTGAAGGAAGGCGAGCAGTTGTAGGACAGCAGTTGGTCCGGGTATTCCTTCTTGATCGCTTCGGCGAAACGGCGGGCCTCGTCCAGGTCCGGCTTGGCGGTTTCGCACCAGATCAGGTCGGCGTACGGCGCGTAGGCCAGGCCACGGGCGATCGCCTGGTCGAGACCGGCGCGCACTTTGTAGAAGCCTTCCTGGGTGCGTTCGCCGGTGACGAATGGCTGGTCGTACGGGTCGCAGTCCGATGTCAGCAGGTCAGCGGCGTTGGCATCGGTGCGCGCCAGGATGATGGTTGGCGTGCCGGCAACGTCGGCCGCCAGGCGGGCAGCGGTGAGTTTCTGTACGGCTTCCTGGGTCGGAACCAGTACTTTGCCGCCCATGTGGCCGCATTTTTTCACCGAAGCCAGCTGGTCTTCGAAGTGCACGCCGGCAGCGCCCGCCTCGATCATGCTCTTCATCAGCTCGTAGGCGTTGAGCACGCCGCCGAAACCGGCTTCGGCGTCGGCCACGATAGGGGCGAAGTAGTCGATGTAGCCTTCATCGCCCGGACCTTTGCCGGCTTTCCACTGGATCTGGTCGGCACGACGGAACGAGTTGTTGATGCGCTTGACCACGGTCGGCACGGAGTCCACCGGGTACAGCGATTGGTCGGGGTACATGGATTCAGCGGAGTTGTTGTCCGCTGCCACTTGCCAGCCGGACAGGTAAATCGCCTGGATACCGGCTTTTACCTGTTGCACTGCCTGGCCGCCAGTGAGGGCGCCCATGCAGTTGACGAAATCTTTGTCGGGGCGGAAGGACGGCTTGGCACCTTGGGTGACCAGGTTCCACAGCTTCTCGGCGCCGAGTTTTGCAAAGGTGTGCTCAGGTTGGACCGAGCCACGCAGGCGGACGACGTCAGCAGCGGAATAAGCGCGGGTCACGCCTTTCCAGCGTGGGTTTTCAGCCCAGTCTTTTTCAAGGGCTGCAATTTGCTGTTCGCGTGTCAGTGCCATGGGGAAAAACCTCGTCGCATAGGTCTAGGTGGAAAATTCCATTTGCCAGCCGCGTAATGAGTACGTGGTGATGGCTGCTCGCTGACCAGAAGCTCAGGCGGTCAAGCCGGGTTCGGCGGGGAGGGCGACGGGATGAACGATGGCTCAAGGCGGAGTTGAGCAGGTAAGGGCAAACTGCGAACGGTCTTCGGGCATCGTGGGCCTTGGTACGATCCATCAGTGTGTAGCCGGGTTACCTGGTTGGCTTCCGTCCCTCGGGACAACTTCGTTCCAGTCGCAACCTCGTCAAACACACCTTGTGGGCGGTACAGACACGAATCGGCTCAGGTGGGTAGCTTGGAGCGACGATCCGAAGGCCCTTGCCAGGGCCCCTGATTAGCGGGAGCGAGGCCATCATGCCCATGCTTTTTTGGATCGTCAATTGGTTTGTAGTGCTTTTTTTAAAGCACTACATCTTTGGTCTAATACGACTCGCCAGTCAGTTTTTGGTGCTTCAGTTCAGCGTGTCGACCTTGACCCTCACCGTCAGGTCATCGCGGCCCTGAGTAGAGTAGCTGCGGGTTGTAGCGGATTTATCAGCCTGGGTCTCACGGTTGATGCCAGCCAGGGAGATCCATTCGCCCAGGCGGCCACTGACGCTTGTGTCGGTGCTTTGCACGTTCACTACATCGGGCCGTTCCTGGCTCATGCGGTCACGGTTGGTGCTGATGGCCAGGTGAACGGTCTCGCCGGTGACGCTGGCGGTCACATAGAAACCCTGGGTGACGTTGCGATACTGGGTCTGGTTCTGCAGGCGCCCGTAACTGTCCTGCTGCGTGGTGGTCAGCGGTACGCTCTGGCCGACCTGGATCAGCGCGGGCACGCCTTCGCTGGCCTGGATCTGCTGAATGCCACCCTCGCGGCTGGTGGTGCCGTAGCTGATGATACGGGTCTGGCTGTCGCCGCTGTTCTGCTGGTTGTTTTCGTTGGTGTCGACGGTGATCAGCAGGCGCTTGGCTGGTGTGTCGAGTTGAGATAGCAGGGTGCGCAGGCCCTCTATCTTCGCAGGGTCGGCGTTAACGATAAGCTGGTTGCCGTAGGCACTGACGGTGCCATCCTTGCCGATGAAGTTCTGCGCCACGGGCAGCAGGTCGGTGCTGGTGCGGTTGCTCAGGTTGACCACTTCGGTGTCGGCCACGGCCGAGACGCTGGCAGCCAGGAGGAGGGCGGTGAGCAGGGTGCGTAGGGACATGTCCGTTATCTCTGCGAGTCAAAGGCTGGATAGTGCCAGTTTGTCGGCCCGGCGGGTCGCAAGTTGAATACTAGACAGCAAAATGCCCTGGCAAGGCAGGGCATTTTGGGGGGGTGCTGAAATAGTCATCGGGGGCAAGCCCCCTCCCACATTTTGACCGAGTCAATTCCTTGGAGTGCGGTCAAGTGCGGGAGGGGGCTTGCCCCCGATAGCGGCGATGCGGTCTCGGATCAGTCCCCGCGTACCATATCCACATGCGGAATCCCGACTTCCAGGAATTCGTCACTGACGATCCTGAAGCCCAGGCGCTCGTAGAACGGCGCCGCATACACCTGGGCACTGAGGAATTGCCGGGTCTGGCCGCGCTTCTCGGCCACGCCGATCACCGCCTCCATCAGCTTGTCGCCGACCTTCAGCCCGCGCCAGTCCTTGAGTACCGACACGCGACCGATTTCGCCGCTTGGCAGCAGCCGAGCGGTGCCGATCGGGAAATCACCTTCGAACGCCAGAAAGTGCATCGCACCGGCATCGTCCGCGTCCCATTCCAGCTCGGGTGGAACCGATTGTTCAGCGATGAATACCGCTTCACGAATGCGCCGAATCTCGTCGATATCCTTTCGCCAGTCCGCGACACTTACGTGAATCCTATTCATCGGCAAACCCCAGGCTGCCTTGCTTGACCAATTCGCACAGCAGGTCGCGGCCGTCTTCGTCCGCTAGCCAATCGCCGAGGTTCTCGCTGTGCAGGGCGTCTGCCGAACACACCAGTTTCAACAGTTCGCGCAGTTTGCCCGGCAGGTAACGGCTCTGGCCGCTGGCGAACAGCAATACGTCGTCGTCCACTTCCGACCAGGCCAGGCGTGCACTCGGGTTGCGCACCAGGATTGCGCCGTCTTGCAGGCTACTGATGAAGTCGTCCTCGCCCAGCTCTTCGCCTGCCACCAGCTCCGGGTAGCGCGGTTCGGTCATGAACTGGCCGAACCAGGTCAGCAGCATGCGCTCATCGCTCATGTGCTCGGCCAGCAGGCTCTTGAGGCGATCCAGCGCATCGCTTTGAATCTGATGCGGGTCGCTGACCGGCTGGGCGTCGGCATCGGTGTAGCGCTCTTCGTCGGTCAGGTACTGGCTGAGGAAGTCGGTGAAGTGGGTCAGCACCTCGGCGGCGCTCGGTGCGCGGAAGCCTACCGAGTAGGTCATGCAGTCGTCTTCGGCAATGCCGAAGTGCGCCAGGCGCGGCGGCAGGTACAGCATGTCGCCCGGCTCAAGCACCCATTCGGCGCTTTCTTCGAATTCGGCGAGGATGCGCAAGTCGGCGTGCTGCAGCAGCGCACTTTCAGAATTGCACATCTGGCCGATTTTCCAGTTGCGCTTGCCCTGGGCTTGCAGCAGGAACACATCGTAGTTGTCGAAGTGCGGACCGACGCTGCCACCCGGCGCGGCGAAGCTGATCATCACATCATCGATGCGCCAGCTTGGCAGGAAGCGGAAGTGCTCGAGCAGCTCGGCGACTTCCGGCACGAACTGATCCACCGCCTGTACCAGCAGGGTCCATTCACGCTCGGGCAGGGTGCTGAAGGCGTCTTCGGCGAACGGGCCGCGCCGCAGTTCCCACGGACGCTCGCCGTGTTCGATCACCAGGCGCGACTCGACTTCTTCTTCCAGGGCCAGGCCTGCCAGTTCGTCGGCGTCGATCGGGCTTTCGAAGTCGGGGATGGCCTGGCGGATCAGCAGCGGTTTCTTCTGCCAGTAGTCGCGCAGGAATTCCCGTGCCGTGATGCCGCCCAGAAGTTGAAGAGGGATATCAGGATTCATGTGTAACCTATTGAAAAAAAGCACTTTTAAGCCAGGAATAAAAACGCCCGGCGCGGCCGGGCGTCTCAAAGGGTCGTGCGATGATCAGATGCGCTTGGCTTGCTCTACAGCGTTACCGATGTAGTTGGCCGGGGTGAGCAGTTTCAACTCGGCCTTGGCGGCGGCTGGCATGTCCAGGCCGTCGATGAAAGTTTGCAGCGCATCGGAGGTGATGCCCTTGCCGCGCGTCAACTCTTTGAGCTTCTCGTAAGGGTTTTCGATGTTGTAGCGGCGCATCACGGTCTGGATCGGCTCAGCCAGGACTTCCCAGCAGGCATCCAGGTCGGCGGCGATTTTCTGCTCGTTGAGTTCCAGCTTGCTGATGCCCTTGAGGCTGGCTTCGTACGCGATCACGCTATGGGCAAAACCCACGCCGAGGTTGCGCAGCACGGTGGAGTCGGTCAGGTCGCGCTGCCAGCGCGAGATCGGCAACTTGCTGGCCAGGTGCTGGAACAGGGCGTTGGCGATGCCGAGGTTGCCTTCGGAGTTTTCGAAGTCGATCGGGTTGACCTTGTGCGGCATGGTCGAGGAGCCGATTTCACCGGCAATGGTGCGCTGCTTGAAGTAGCCCAGGGAGATGTAGCCCCAGATATCGCGATCGAAGTCGATCAGGATCGTGTTGAAGCGTGCGATCGCGTCGAACAGCTCGGCAATGTAGTCGTGCGGTTCGATCTGCGTGGTGTACGGGTTGAAGCCCAGGCCCAGCTCGTCTTCGATGAAGGCGCGGGCGTTGGCTTCCCAGTCGATCTCGGGGTAGGCCGACAGGTGGGCGTTGTAGTTGCCCACGGCGCCGTTGATCTTGCCCAGCAGCGGCACGGCGGCGACTTGAGCGATCTGGCGCTCCAGGCGGTACACCACGTTGGCCAGTTCTTTGCCCAGGGTGGTCGGCGATGCCGGCTGGCCGTGGGTGCGCGAGAGCATCGGTACCGCGGCGAAGCGGATGGCCAGTTCGCGGATCGCTTCGGCGGTCTGGCGCATCAGTGGCAGCATCACGTCATCACGGCCTTCGCGCAGCATCAGGGCGTGGGACAGGTTGTTGATGTCCTCGCTGGTGCAGGCAAAGTGGATGAATTCGCTGACCTGGGCCAGTTCCGGCAGCTTGGCCGCTTGCTCTTTGAGCAGGTATTCGATGGCCTTGACGTCGTGGTTGGTGGTGCGCTCGATCTCTTTCACACGCTCGGCGTGCTCCAGGGAGAAGTTTTCCGCCAGGGTGTTCAAGACAGCGTTGGCCTCGGCGGAAAACGCCGGCACTTCGCTGATGGCGGGGTGAGCGGCCAGGCGCTGGAGCCAGCGCACTTCAACCAGGACACGAGCACGGATCAAACCGTATTCGCTGAAAATAGGGCGCAGGGCCTGGGTTTTGCCGGCGTAGCGGCCGTCAACAGGGGAAACCGCAGTGAGCGAAGAAAGCTGCATGGGGTGTTCTCGGACAGTCGGGCAACGAAATGGGGCGCGTATCATACATGAAAAAATCCGCCGGTCCGTCGCCAACTGACCGGCGTATTACGCGTAACAACTTGAAAAAGGTCTGCTGGTGCGACTTATTCGTTGCGCATCAACGGGTAAAGCTCTTTGAGCAATTTGCGTCGGCTGATCACCAACTGCCAACGATGACCGCCCAACTGGCGCCACAATCGTGCCGAACGAATCCCCGCCAGGAGCAGGGCGCGGATTTTCGAGGCGTTGTTCGGTTGCTGCAGGTTGCGCATGTCGCCGTGCACCTGGATGCGCTGGCGCAAGGTGCTCAAGGTGTCCTGGTACAGCGCGCCACAGGCGGCGATCACGTTTTCGTGGGCCGGGCCAAAATGTTCTACCTGGGATTGGATCTGCGGCAGACGCTTGCCGATGGTTTCGAGCAGGTCGTCGCGCTTGGCCAGCTGACGCTCCAGGCCCAGCATCGACAGGGCATAGCGCAAGGGTTCGCGCTGCAAGGTGCTGGGGTCGCGTTCCAGGGCGCCGATCAAGGCCCGGTAGCCTTCACGCAAGGCCAGGTCGTCGCCGCCGTAGACTTCCAGGGTGTCCTTGGGGTCGCGGATCAACAGGCTGCCGAGCATGCAGGCCAAGCCCGCTTCGGTGACCTGGCCGGTCTTGGCGATCTTGTCCACCAGCACGGCGGCCAGAAATACCCCGCCCAGCGCAGTCAATTGCTCCTGGGTCGGGCTCATGCCGGGTTGCTCCAGGCTTGCGCAACTTCGATCACGCCACCGCCCAGGCAGATTTCGCCGTCATAGAACACCACGGATTGGCCTGGGGTGACCGCGCGTTGCGGGTCATCGAAGGTGGCCCGGTAACCCGTGGCGGTTTTTTCCAGGGTGCACGGCTGGTCGCTCTGGCGATAGCGCACTTTGGCGGTCAGGCGGCGAGGGGCGCTCAAGTCGATCGGGTTGACCCAATAGATCTCCGAGGCAAGCAGCGCGCCAGAGAACAGCAGCGGGTGTTCGTTGCCCTGGCCGACGATCAGCACGTTGTTTTCCAGGTCCTTGACCAGCACGTACCACGGCTCTTCACCGGCGTCTTTCAAGCCGCCAATGCCCAGGCCCTGGCGCTGGCCGATGGTGTGGTACATCAGGCCGTGGTGGCGGCCGATCACTTCGCCATCAGTGGTCTTGATCTCACCCGGTTGGGCCGGCAGGTACTGCTTGAGGAAGTCGCTGAAGCGGCGCTCGCCGATAAAGCAGATGCCGGTAGAGTCCTTCTTCTTGGCGGTGGCCAGGCCGTGTTTCTCGGCGATCCTGCGCACTTCGGGCTTTTCCAGCTCACCGACCGGGAACAGGGTCTTGGCGATCTGTTCACCGCCGACGGCGTGCAGGAAGTAGCTCTGGTCCTTGTTCGGGTCCAGGCCCTTGAGCAGTTCGGTACGGCCATCGCTATCGCGGCGGCGTACGTAGTGGCCAGTGGCAATCAGGTCGCCGCCAAGCATCATGGCGTAGTCGAGGAACGCCTTGAACTTGATCTCGCGGTTGCACAGGATGTCCGGGTTCGGCGTGCGGCCGGCCTTGTATTCGGCCAGGAAGTGCTCGAACACATTGTCCCAGTACTCGGCGGCGAAGTTGGCGGTGTGCAGCTTGATACCGATCTTGTCGCACACGGCCTGGGCGTCCGCCAGGTCGTCCATGGCGGTGCAATATTCCGTTCCATCGTCTTCTTCCCAGTTCTTCATGAACAGGCCTTCCACCTCATAACCCTGCTCCATGAGCAGAACGGCGGAAACGGAAGAATCCACGCCGCCGGACATGCCGACGATGACGCGCTTCTTTTGTGTGTCAGAAGGGGCTGGATCACGCATAGGGTTTCAACGGGTGTCTTGAAAAAGGACGCGATTCTAGCAGGCCTGGGCCCGCAAGGCTAAAGAGAAGGGCGGATCAATTCCAGGCTGTGACGCTGGCCGGCCAGATAATCATCGATACAGCGGATGATCAGCTCGCTGCGCCAGTCGTCGCGCAGGCCCATCAGTTCGTCTCGGGTCAGCCAGCGGGCGCGGAGGATGCCTTCGTCGAGTTGATAGTCCGGGTGGTGTTTCAACGCCTTGGCTATAAAGCAGACCCGTTGATAGGTCACGCCATTGCTCGGTGCGGTGTAGAGGTAGATGCCGACGATGCCGGTGGCTTCGACGTCCCAACCTGTTTCTTCGAGGGTTTCGCGCACGGCGGCTTCGGTCAGGGTTTCGTTCGGGTCCAGATGCCCGGCGGGCTGATTGAGCACGGCACGGCCACCCTTGAGTTCTTCGACCATCAGGAAGCGGCCGTTGTCTTCGACGAGGGTGGCGACGGTGATGTGGGGGAGCCAGGTCATGGGATGCCTCGGTTCAGGGCGCAGTGCGGTCTTGCAGCGCGAATACAGTCAATGTGGGAGGGGGCTTTCCCCCGATGAGGGCGTGTCAGTGCATACATCCGGGGCTCACCCACTGCTATCGGGGGCAAGCCCCCTCCCGCATTTGATCCGGTTTCTTCAGTTGAACAGTGGAAATAGAAACCCCGGCACTCGGCCGGGGCTTCCCTGCATCGTTACAACCTTACTTCAACTTGGCAATCGCCGCATTGAGGGTGTTGCTTGGACGCATGGCCTGGCTGGTCAGCTCAGGGTTCGGCGCGTAGTAGCCGCCGATGTCCACTGGCTTGCCCTGTACGGCGTTGAGCTCGGCAACGATGGTTGCTTCGTTCGCGGCCAGGGTCTGGGCCAGTTCGCCGAACTGCGCTTGCAGGGCAGTGTCTTCGGTCTGGGCGGCCAGGGCCTGGGCCCAATACAGCGCCAGGTAGAAGTGGCTGCCGCGGTTGTCGATGTTGCCGACTTTGCGCGATGGCGACTTGTTGTTGTCGAGGAACTGGCCGGTGGCCTGGTCCAGGGTCTTGGACAGTACCAGGGCCTTGGGGTTGTTGTAGGTCACGCCCAGATGCTCAAGGGACGCGGCCAGCGCCAGGAACTCGCCCAGGGAATCCCAGCGCAGGAAGTTTTCTTCCAGCAGCTGCTGCACGTGCTTGGGCGCCGAACCGCCGGCGCCGGTTTCGAACAGGCCGCCGCCGTTCATCAGCGGCACGATCGAGAGCATTTTGGCGCTGGTGCCCAGTTCCATGATCGGGAACAGGTCGGTCAGGTAGTCGCGCAGTACGTTGCCGGTCACCGAGATGGTGTCCAGGCCCTTGCGGGTGCGCTCCAGGGTGAACTTCATCGCGTCGACCGGGGCCATGATGCGGATGTCCAGGCCTTCGGTGTTGTGGTCTTTCAGGTAAGCCTGAACTTTCTCGACCACTACGCCATCGTGGGCACGCTTGGGGTCCAGCCAGAAGATGGCCGGGGTGTTGCTGGCGCGGGCACGGTTGACGGCGAGCTTGACCCAGTCCTGGATCGGCGCGTCTTTGGTTTGGCACATGCGGAAGATGTCACCGGCTTCGACGTTCTGTTCCATCAGCAGCTTGCCCTGGCTGTCGGTGACGCGGACCACGCCGTCAGCCTTGATCTGGAAGGTCTTGTCGTGAGAACCGTACTCTTCGGCTTTCTTCGCCATCAGGCCGACGTTCGGCACGCTGCCCATGGTGGTTGGGTCGAAGGCGCCATTGGCCTTGCAGTCTTCGATGACCGCCTGGTAGATGGTGGCGTAGCAGCGATCCGGGATCACCGCCTTGGTGTCGTGCAACTGGCCGTCGGTGCCCCACATCTTGCCGGAGTCACGGATCATGGCCGGCATCGAGGCGTCGACGATGACGTCGCTCGGCACGTGCAGGTTGGTGATGCCTTTGTCGGAGTTGACCATCGCCAGCGATGGGCGAGCGGCGTAGACCGCCTGGATATCCGCTTCGATCTGCGCCTGCTGGTCGGCCGGCAGCGCCTTGATGCGCGCATACAAGTCGCCGATGCCGTTGTTCAGGTTGAAGCCGATCTGCTCGAGCACGGTGGCGTGCTTGGCCAGGGCGTCTTTATAGAACTCGGCAACGATCTGGCCGAACATGATCGGGTCGGAGACCTTCATCATGGTGGCTTTCAGGTGAACCGACAGCAGCACGCCTTGTTTCTTGGCGTCTTCGATTTCAGCGGCGATGAAGCTGCGCAGGGCTTTTTTGCTCAGTACGGCGGTGTCGATGATTTCGCCAGCCTGTACCGAGGTCTTTTCTTTCAGAACGGTCGCGGTGCCGTCTTGAGCGATCAGCTCGATCTTCACGGCATCAGCCGCTTCGATCTGTACGGCTTTTTCGCTGCCGTAGAAGTCGCCGTTGCTCATGTGAGCGATGTGCGACTTGGAGTCTGCAGCCCAGGCGCCCATTTTGTGCGGGTGCTTGCGTGCGTAGTTCTTGACCGACAGCGGTGCGCGGCGGTCGGAGTTGCCTTCGCGCAGTACCGGGTTCACGGCGCTGCCCTTGACCTTGTCGTAACGTGCACGGGTTTCTTTTTCCGCGTCGGTGGTTACGGTTTCCGGGTAGTCCGGCAGGGCGTAGCCCTGGGCCTGCAGTTCCTTGATCGCGGCTTGCAGCTGCGGGGTCGAGGCGCTGATGTTAGGCAGCTTGATGATGTTGGCTTCAGGCGTAACGGCCAGGTCGCCCAGTTCGGCGAGGTGGTCCGGGATGGCCTTGGCGCCCAGTTGCTCGGGGAAGCTTGCGAGGATGCGCCCGGCGAGGGAAATATCGCGGGTTTCCACGGCAATATCAGCGGAAGCGGTGAAGGCCTCTACGATAGGCAGCAGTGAATAGGTGGCGAGGGCTGGGGCTTCGTCGGTGAAGGTGTAGATGATCTTCGAGCGGGTGGGCATATTCGGATTAACTCTCTTCTTTGCTGAAAGCGTGCGCAGAAACTCGAGATGCGCCGGGTGGAGCGCGTTCGTTCAAAGTCATCCATGAGCGAAATGTCGAGTTTTCTTCGCGGTGATGTTGGGTTGCATCAGTCGAGCGTCAAGCGTTTGGACTATTGTAATAGTCCTGCTTTCTGGCTGAAGGCTACTGTCTAGAGCGGTCAACCGTCGTGACTCTTGGGTCAGCGGCGGCATTATACATAGGTCGCTATGCTTACGCTGAGCCTTCATACAAAAGGTGTGTCGTCCATTGGTCTAAAGGTCGCAGGCGGGCCGGGTGCGACCAACGTCGCATGTTGTGCTCAAGATTGGCGGTTTTCCCTTTGGTTTCAGGCTTGTAGGCGACAAATTATGCTGTTTTCGACGCAAATGACCATGGCGTGAGGTTTCGGTCGCCATTTATCTGGAGTAGGCTCGAACGCAGCCAGATGTTCAATCCATAGATGGAGTTCAGCATGGGATACAAGAAGATTCAGGTTCCGGCAGTCGGCGACAAAATCACCGTCAATGCAGACCATTCTCTCAATGTTCCTGACCAACCGATCATCCCGTATATCGAAGGTGACGGTATCGGCGTCGACATCAGTCCGGTGATGATTAAGGTGGTCGACGCTGCTGTTGAAAAGGCCTACGGCGGCAAGCGCAAGATCTCGTGGATGGAGGTGTATGCCGGCGAGAAGGCGACTCAAGTCTACGACCAGGACACCTGGCTGCCCCAGGAGACCCTGGACGCGGTCAAGGATTACGTGGTGTCCATCAAGGGCCCGCTGACCACCCCGGTCGGCGGCGGCATCCGTTCCCTGAACGTGGCCCTGCGCCAGCAACTCGACCTGTATGTGTGCCTGCGCCCGGTGCGCTGGTTCGAAGGCGTACCCAGCCCGGTCAAGAAGCCCGGGGACGTGGACATGACCATCTTTCGCGAAAACTCCGAGGACATTTACGCCGGCATCGAGTGGAAGGCCGGTTCGCCCGAGGCGATCAAGGTGATCAAGTTCCTCAAGGAGGAAATGGGGGTTACCAAGATCCGTTTCGACCAGGATTGCGGGATTGGCGTCAAGCCGGTGTCGAAGGAGGGCACCAAGCGCCTGGCGCGCAAGGCCCTGCAATATGTGGTGGATAATGACCGCGACTCGCTGACCATCGTGCACAAAGGCAACATCATGAAGTTCACCGAGGGTGCCTTCAAGGAGTGGGCCTATGAAGTGGCAGCCGAGGAATTCGGCGCGACCCTGCTTGATGGCGGGCCGTGGATGCAGTTCAAGAACCCCAGGACTGGCAAGAATGTGGTGGTCAAGGACGCCATTGCCGACGCGATGCTCCAGCAGATCCTGCTGCGCCCGGCTGAATATGACGTGATTGCGACGCTCAACCTCAACGGCGACTATCTGTCTGACGCCTTGGCTGCAGAAGTAGGCGGCATCGGTATCGCGCCGGGTGCCAACCTGTCGGACACCGTGGCCATGTTCGAAGCCACCCACGGCACGGCACCGAAGTACGCGGGCAAGGATCAAGTCAACCCGGGTTCATTGATTCTGTCGGCAGAAATGATGCTGCGACACATGGGCTGGGTCGAAGCGGCAGATCTGATCATCAAGGGCACCAATGGCGCCATCTCGGCCAAGACCGTGACGTATGACTTCGAGCGGCTGATGGAGGGGGCGACATTGGTGTCGTCGTCGGGCTTTGGTGACGCGTTGATTTCACATATGTAAAACCGCTGCATGAAAAACCGGCCATCCGATAAGTGGGGTGGCCGGTCTTTTCGCCCTGCGCAGAATCAGGCTGTTTCTTTCCTTTCGTTGTGAGCGGCCAGTGCCAAAGGCGTGTCGGTCGCAAGGTTCGTAGGCACAGAAACGCCTTCGGCTTGTTTTCCTTTTGGTCCTTCGACAATTTTTTCGAACTGCACAAGCTGGCCCGCTTTCAGCGTTTTATACCCTTCCATTTCTATTTGTGAGTAATGCACGAAAATGTCCTCTTCGTAGCCCTCCACTCGAAGAAACCCAAACCCCTTGGCGTTGTTGAACCAATTGACCTTACCGCTAGCCATTCCCTTATCCCTCTGCACCAGACTCCATCACTGGAGTATCATCCCGTCTATCCGTCCTAACCCGAATAAATAAGGTTGACTGCGCGGACCTTTTTTACCCACTGTGGGCTCTATTGGTTGTAACACCGATTTGCCGATAGTCAAGGCGACCAAAGGGTCGGAGTTGAAAATCTGACAGGTCGCCCCCACCACTGTATTTGAACCACTGACGAACCTTTCTTTCCATGCATGCAAATAGCCAGATTCGACTAACATTCAATCAGGATCGCCCGGATCAGGAACATGACGACGACGGTTCTGCAGGCATTGCTGTTCAGGAGGCCAAGCCTGCTTTACAGGCGCCGCCGATGTACAAGGTGGTTTTGTTCAATGATGACTACACACCGATGGATTTCGTGGTCGAAGTGCTCGAGGTGTTTTTTAACCTGAACCGCGAGTTGGCGACCAAGGTAATGCTGGCCGTTCACACAGAAGGACGGGCAGTATGTGGAGTGTTTACCCGCGACATCGCCGAGACAAAGGCCATGCAGGTCAACCAGTACGCCAGGGAAAGCCAGCATCCGCTACTCTGTGAAATCGAGAAGGACGGTTAACGCCGACCACTTGGGTATGAGGTGAAGCTATGTTAAACCGCGAGCTCGAAGTCACCCTCAATCTTGCCTTCAAGGAGGCTCGTTCGAAGCGTCATGAATTCATGACCGTCGAACACCTGCTGCTGGCACTTTTGGATAACGAAGCTGCCGCCACCGTTCTACGTGCGTGCGGCGCCAACTTCGACAAACTCAAGCATGACCTGCAGGAGTTTATCGACTCCACCACGCCACTGATCCCCGTGCATGACGAGGACCGTGAGACCCAGCCAACCCTGGGCTTCCAGCGGGTATTGCAGCGTGCTGTGTTCCACGTACAGAGCTCCGGTAAGCGTGAGGTCACGGGCGCCAATGTGCTGGTGGCGATTTTCAGCGAACAGGAAAGCCAGGCCGTTTTTCTGCTCAAGCAGCAGAGCGTTGCCCGTATCGATGTCGTCAACTACATCGCCCACGGTATCTCCAAGGTGCCTGGGCACGGCGATCATTCCGAGGGTGAGCAGGATATGCAGGACGACGAGGGCGGTGAGTCTTCTTCTTCAAGCAACCCGCTGGATGCCTATGCCAGCAACCTCAACGAGCTGGCGCGCCAGGGGCGGATCGATCCGCTGGTGGGGCGTGAGCTTGAGGTTGAGCGTGTAGCGCAGATCCTCGCGCGTCGTCGCAAGAACAACCCGCTGCTGGTCGGTGAAGCGGGCGTGGGTAAAACCGCGATTGCCGAGGGCCTGGCCAAGCGTATCGTCGACAACCAGGTGCCGGATCTGCTGGCCAACAGTGTCGTCTACTCCCTGGACCTGGGCGCGTTGCTCGCCGGGACCAAGTACCGTGGCGATTTCGAGAAGCGCTTCAAGGCGCTGCTCGGCGAACTGAAAAAACGCCCGCAGGCAATCCTGTTCATCGACGAGATCCACACCATTATTGGTGCGGGGGCTGCGTCTGGCGGGGTGATGGATGCGTCCAACCTGCTCAAGCCGCTGCTGTCATCGGGTGATATCCGCTGCATTGGCTCGACCACGTTCCAGGAATTTCGCGGGATTTTCGAAAAAGACCGTGCCCTGGCGCGCCGCTTCCAGAAAGTCGATGTGTCCGAGCCTTCGGTTGAGGACACCATCGGTATTCTGCGTGGGCTCAAGGGGCGTTTCGAAGCGCACCATGGCATCGAGTACACTGATGAGGCGTTGCGTTCAGCTGCTGAGCTGGCGGCGCGCTACATCAACGACCGGCATATGCCGGACAAGGCGATCGATGTGATCGACGAGGCGGGTGCCTACCAGCGCCTGCAGCCGGTCGAGAAGCGCGTGAAACGCATCGACGTGCCCCAGGTCGAGGACATCGTGGCGAAAATCGCGCGGATTCCGCCAAAACACGTCAACAGTTCCGACAAGGAGCTGCTGCGTAACCTGGAGCGTGACCTTAAATTGACCGTCTTCGGCCAGGATGCGGCGATCGACGCGCTGTCCACCGCGATCAAGCTGTCGCGTGCGGGCCTCAAGTCGCCGGACAAGCCAGTGGGTTCGTTCCTGTTCGCCGGGCCGACCGGTGTCGGCAAGACCGAGGCGGCGCGCCAGCTGGCCAAGGCCATGGGAATCGAACTGGTACGCTTCGACATGTCCGAATATATGGAGCGTCACACTGTGTCGCGCCTGATCGGTGCCCCTCCGGGCTATGTCGGCTTCGACCAGGGCGGCCTGTTGACCGAGGCCATTACCAAGCAGCCGCATTGCGTGTTGCTGCTCGATGAAATCGAAAAGGCTCACCCGGAAGTCTTCAACCTGCTGCTGCAGGTCATGGACCACGGCACCTTGACCGACAACAACGGGCGCAAGGCGGATTTTCGCAACGTAATCGTGATCATGACCACCAACGCCGGTGCCGAGACCGCTGCGAGGGCCTCGATTGGCTTTACGCATCAGGATCATTCCTCGGATGCGATGGAAGTGATCAAGAAAAGCTTCACGCCGGAGTTCCGCAACCGCCTGGACACCATTATCCAGTTTGGTCGCCTCAGCCATGAGGTCATCAAGAGCGTGGTGGACAAGTTCCTCACCGAGCTTCAGGCGCAGTTGGAAGACAAGCGCGTGCAGTTGGAGGTGTCGGAAGCGGCGCGCAGCTGGATTGCGGAAGGCGGCTACGACGCGGCAATGGGCGCACGCCCGATGGCGCGTCTGATCCAGGACAAGATCAAGCGGCCGCTGGCCGAAGAGATCCTGTTTGGCGAGCTTTCCGACCATGGTGGCGTGGTGCATATCGATCTGAAGGACGGCGAGCTGACCTTCGAGTTCGAAACCACGGCGGAAATGGCCTGATCGTTCTACCGCAGTACAAAAGGCGCCGAAAGGCGCCTTTTTGCTGCCTGAAATACACTCTTCAAGATAATGCAGATCAAATGTGGGAGGGGGCTTGCCCCCGATAGCAGTGTGTCAGGCAACTAATCTGCTACTGAACCACCGCTATCGGGGGCAAGCCCCCTCCCACATTGGTTTTGGGTGTCAGGTAAATAACACACCCACACAAAAACGCCCGGCATAACCGGGCGTCTTGTATTGACTTGCTTAGCGAGCGCGGTAAGTGATGCGCCCTTTGCTCAAGTCATAGGGCGTCAGCTCGACGCGCACTTTGTCACCGGTAAGAATACGAATGTAGTTCTTGCGCATCTTGCCGGAGATATGCGCGGTTACGACGTGCCCATTTTCCAACTCCACACGAAACATGGTGTTGGGCAGGGTGTCGACGACAGTGCCTTCCATTTCGAAGCTGTCTTCTTTCGACATGCAGTAAAGCCCTCGGTATCCAGTGAATGGCCCGGTGCAACTGCGCCAGGCAAAAGCGGCGTGCATTGTGCCCGAAAAAGGGTGTTCAAGCCAAGGGGTTCTAGTTAAGCGTTACCCATCTTTGATTAATCAGTAGCTCAATGGGCCGATATTGGGTCTTGTAATTCATCTTTTTGCAGTTTTTGATCCAGTAGCCGAGGTACACCGCCTCCAGTTCCAGGCGCAGCGCTTCACCTATTTGCCAGAGAATCGCAAAGCGCCCCAGGCTGCGGCGTTCTTCGCCGGGTTCATAGAAGGTGTACACCGCTGACAGCCCGTTGGGCAGCAGGTCGGTCACCGCCACCGCCAGCAACCGTCCGTCGAGGCGAAATTCGTAGAAGCGTGAAAAAGGCAGGTCACGTACCAGGAACGTGGAAAATTGGTCGCGGCTGGGCGGGAACATATCGCCGTCGGCATGACGTTGTTCGATGTAGCGTTGATAGAGATCGAAATATTCTTCGCTGTACTGCGGCTTTACCGCGTTTACCGTCAGGTCCGCATTGCGCTTGAGAATGCGTTTCTGGTTGCGATCCGGTAAAAATTGCGCCACCGGGATGCGCGCCGGGACACAGGCATTGCAGTGTTGGCAATGAGGTCGGTACAGATGATCGCCGCTGCGCCGAAAGCCCATCTCGGACAGGTCGGCGTACACGTGCACATCCATCGGCTGGCTGGGGTCGAGGAACAGCGTGGTGGCCTGCTCGTCGGGCAGATAGCTGCAAGAGTGGGCTTGAGTGGCATAAAACTTCAAGCGTGCCAGCTCGGTCATGATCAACCCTCGGGATAAGCTTTGAAATAAGTGTAAGCCAGGTAGGCGGATGTCGCCTAAGAAACCCACGGCCCAGCGTTGGGCTGGTCCAGATAATCGCGCAGGTACCCGGCGAACTCATTGCGCGGTATGCCGCGTGCGCCCAGGCTGTGCAGGTGATCATTGGGCATCTGGCAGTCAATCAGCACAAAACCCCAGGCCTGCAATTGCCGGGTCAGCGTGGCGAAGCCGAATTTCGAGGCGTTATCGGCGCGGCTGAACATGGATTCGCCAAAAAACAATTGGTCCATCGCCAGGCCGTACAGGCCGCCGACCAATTCGCCCTGGTCCCAGACCTCCACGGAGTGCGCGTAACCACGCTGATGCAGCTCCAGGTAGGCGCTCTGGATGCTTTCGGTGATCCATGTGCCGTCTGCATATGCCCGAGGCGCTGCGCAGGCCTGGATGACCGCGGCGAAATCCTGGTCGAACGTCACGCTATAGCGCTGTTGGCGCAATAATTTGCCAAGGCTGCGCGAGACGTGCAGCTCGTCGGGGAATATCACCGTGCGTGGGTCGGGTGACCACCAGAGAATCGGCTGGCCTTCGGAGAACCATGGGAAGCAGCCGTGGCGATAGGCCTGGATCAATCGTTCGGCCGACAGGTCGCCGCCGGCGGCAAGCAGGCCGTTGGGTTCGCGCATGGCCTTGGCCAGTGGCGGGAATGTCAGGGTGTCGCGTTGTAACCAGGTCAGCATGGTATCCAGGCTTACGGAAGGGGAGGGGAGTGGCAGGTTGGGCGCCTGCCCCGGGACCTGATTATTGTCGACACAGCGCCTCGGGGCCAGCGCAAATGGCTGCTCGGGCTGGTTTAGCGTGAAAGGGTGTTTCTGCAACTCTGCGCATAAGGTGCGGTCGTAATCGGGTCTGGCCAATGCAGGCCATTTGCCAAGCTTGCCTGGATTGGTAAATACAGCGCATAAGCCTTTGTCAGCAAAGACAATGCATGCTCAAATTGAACAGGCTGCAACGCGTGCAGGGCTCTGGCTGCCGGGTGATGGGCAAGTGCGTGGCATCACGCACGCAAACCCGTACAATGCGGCGATTATGGCGTTATCGCCATTTCATCCATGGGTTATGCAGTGTTAAAAAGTAGATTCAGCAACATTTGTCATTTTTCAGCTGCTCGGATAGAGCAGTCGTGTGCAGTCATTCAACAGATGGACGCGCTAACAGGCGCAGGAAAAGACCCGTTTTGAAGAAATCCGCCGCAACACCCAAAGCAGCAGTCGTGCCGGCCTGGCGTCAGCACCTGCATTACCGACTCAAGGAAGGTGCGCTGATCGCGATCGGCGCGCTGTGCCTGTTCCTGATGATGGCCTTGCTCACCTATGGCAAGGACGATCCCGGCTGGAGCCATAACAGCAAAATCGACGACGTGCAGAATTTCGGTGGCCCGGTGGGTTCCTACAGCGCCGATATCCTGTTCATGATTCTCGGTTATTTCGCGTACATCTTTCCGCTGTTACTGGCGATCAAGACCTGGCAGATTTTCCGCCAGCGTCACGAGCCGTGGCAGTGGAGCGGCTGGTTGTTCTCCTGGCGCCTGATCGGGCTGGTCTTCCTGGTGTTGTCCGGCGCCGCTCTGGCGCATATCCATTTCCATGCGCCCACCGGTCTGCCGGCAGGTGCGGGCGGGGCGCTGGGCGAAAGCCTGGGCGACCTGGCGCGCCGCACCCTGAATATCCAGGGCAGCACCCTGATGTTCATCGCGCTGTTTCTGTTCGGTCTTACGGTGTTCACCGACCTGTCGTGGTTCAAGGTGATGGACGTGACCGGCAAGATCACCCTTGACCTGTTCGAGTTGTTCCAGGGCGCCGCCAACCGCTGGTGGGCCGCCCGCGTGGAGCGTAAGCAGATGGTTGCGCAACTGCGCGAAGTGGACACCCGCGTCAATGAAGTGGTGGCGCCAAGCACGCCGGATCGCCGCGAGCAGGCCAAGGTCAAGGAACGCCTGATCGAGCGCGAACAGGCCCTGAGCAAACACATGTCGGATCGCGAGAAGCAGGTGCCGCCGGTGATCGCCCCTGCGCCGCCCAAGGCGCCCGAGCCCAGCCACCGCGTGCAGAAAGAGAAACAGGCACCGCTGTTCATCGACAGCGCCGTCGAAGGCACCTTGCCGCCGATCTCGATTCTCGACCCGGCGGAAAAGAAACAGCTCAACTACTCGCCCGAATCCCTGGCGGCCGTCGGCCACTTGCTGGAAATCAAGCTCAAGGAGTTCGGCGTCGAAGTGTCGGTGGACTCGATTCACCCTGGCCCTGTGATTACCCGGTACGAAATTCAGCCGGCCGCGGGCGTCAAGGTCAGCCGTATTTCCAACCTGGCCAAGGACCTGGCCCGTTCCCTGGCCGTGACCAGCGTGCGCGTGGTGGAAGTGATTCCCGGCAAGACCACCGTCGGTATCGAGATTCCCAACGAAGACCGCCAGATCGTGCGCTTCTCCGAAGTGCTGTCGACTCCGGAATACGACAACTTCAAATCGCCGGTCACCCTGGCCCTCGGCCATGATATCGGCGGCAAGCCGGTCATCACCGACCTGGCGAAAATGCCGCACCTGCTGGTGGCCGGTACCACCGGTTCCGGTAAGTCGGTGGGTGTGAACGCGATGATCCTGTCGATCCTGTTCAAGTCGGGCCCGGACGACGCCAAGCTGATCATGATCGACCCGAAAATGCTTGAGCTGTCGATCTACGAAGGCATTCCGCACCTGCTGTGCCCGGTAGTGACCGACATGAAGGACGCCGCCAACGCCCTGCGCTGGAGCGTCGCCGAGATGGAGCGTCGCTACAAGCTGATGGCGAAGATGGGCGTGCGTAACCTGTCCGGCTTCAACGCCAAGGTCAAGGAAGCCCAGGACGCCGGTACGCCGCTGACCGACCCGCTGTACAAGCGCGAGAACATTCACGACGAAGCGCCGCTGCTGACCAAGCTGCCGACCATCGTGGTGGTGGTCGACGAATTCGCCGACATGATGATGATCGTCGGCAAGAAGGTCGAAGAACTGATCGCACGTATCGCCCAGAAGGCCCGTGCGGCCGGGATCCACCTGATCCTCGCCACCCAGCGGCCGTCGGTGGATGTGATCACCGGCCTGATCAAGGCCAACATTCCTACGCGTATGGCGTTCCAGGTGTCGAGCAAGATCGACTCGCGGACCATCATCGACCAGGGCGGCGCCGAGCAACTGCTGGGCCACGGTGACATGCTCTATATGCCACCCGGCACCAGCCTGCCGATCCGTGTCCACGGTGCGTTCGTTTCCGACGATGAAGTGCATCGCGTGGTGGAAGCCTGGAAACTGCGTGGCGCACCGGAATACAACGACGACATTCTCGCGGGCGTGGAAGAGGCCGGCAGCGGCTTCGACGGCGGCAGTGGGGGTGGCGACGATGACGCTGAAACCGATGCGCTCTACGACGAAGCCGTGGCGTTTGTGCTGGAAAGCCGCCGAGCCTCGATCTCCGCCGTGCAACGCAAGCTGAAGATCGGCTATAACCGCGCCGCCCGCATGATCGAAGCCATGGAACACGCTGGCGTCGTCACCGCAATGAACACCAACGGCTCGCGCGAAATCATCGCCCCCGGGCAGATGCGCGACTGATTCCGCGCCGCGTGGCAGCACGCGGCGCGCCCTGACTACTCAATGAGGACTCCCATGCGCATTATCCGCATGCTGTTGTTGCCGGCACTGGCCCTGACCGCCGTTTCGGCCCACGCTGACCCGGCTTCCGTGGCCAGTCTGAAGAACCTGCTGGACAAATCCCAGACCCTGACCGCGCGCTTTTCCCAGCTGACCCTGGACGCCGGTGGCACCCAGTTGCAGGAAACCGCAGGCGAAATGGCCGTGCAGCGTCCCGGCCTGTTCTACTGGCACACCGAAGGCAAGGCCGAGCAGACCATCGTGTCCGACGGCCAGAAAGTCACGCTGTGGGACCCGGACCTGGAACAGGCGACCATCAAGAAGCTCGACCCGCGCCTGAACCAGACGCCGGCGCTGCTGCTGTCGGGGGACGTGTCGAAGATCAACGACAGCTTCTACATCACGTCCAAGCAAACCAGCAACGTCATTGAGTTCACCCTCAAGCCCAAATCCAAGGACACCTTGTTCGACACCCTGTCGCTGTCGTTCGGCAACGGCGTGATCAACAACATGCGCCTGGTCGACAGCGTTGGCCAGCGCACCGATATCCTGTTCTCCGGGGTCAAGGCCAACCAGCCGGTGCCGGCGTCCAAGTTCAAGTTCGACATCCCCAAGGGTGCCGACGTGATCCAGGAATAAACTCCCCAGAGGTTTCAAACGCTGCCCATGGATCTGTTTCGAAGTGACCCGATTGCCCAGCCCCTGGCCGCGCGCCTGCGCTCGACCAACCTGGATGAGTACGTCGGTCAGGAACACCTGCTCGCTCGCGGCAAGCCCTTGCGTGAAGCCCTGGAGCAGGGTGCGCTGCACTCGATGATTTTCTGGGGGCCGCCGGGGGTGGGTAAAACCACCCTGGCGCGGCTGCTGGCCAAGGTCTCGGATGCGCACTTCGAAACCGTCTCCGCCGTGCTGGCCGGGGTCAAGGAGATCCGCCAGGCGGTGGAAGTCGCCAAGCAGCAGGCCGGGCAATACGGCAAGCGCACCATCCTGTTTGTCGACGAAGTGCATCGCTTCAACAAATCGCAGCAGGATGCGTTCCTGCCCTATGTGGAAGACGGCACGTTGATCTTTATCGGTGCCACCACCGAGAACCCTTCTTTTGAATTGAACAACGCCTTGCTTTCGCGGGCGCGCGTCTATGTGCTGAAAAGCCTGGACGAAGCGGCGATGCGAAAGCTGTTGCAGCGTGCGTTAAGCGAAGACAAGGGCCTGGGCAAGCGCCAGCTGAGTCTCAGCGATGAAGGCTTCAAGATACTGATGAGCGCCGCCGACGGTGACGGGCGCCGCTTTCTCAACCTGCTGGAAAACGCCTCGGACCTCGCCGAAGACGGCAATGAAATTGGCGTCGACCTCCTGCAAAGCCTGCTCGGCGATACGCGTCGGCGCTTCGACAAGGGCGGCGAAGCCTTCTACGACCAGATATCGGCGCTGCACAAATCCGTACGCGGTTCCAACCCGGACGGCGCGCTGTACTGGTTCGCGCGCATGATCGACGGCGGCTGCGACCCGCTTTACCTTGCCCGCCGCGTGGTGCGCATGGCCAGCGAAGACATCGGCAACGCCGACCCTCGTGCGCTGAGCCTGTGCCTGGCGGCGTGGGAAGTTCAGGAGCGCCTGGGCAGCCCGGAAGGCGAATTGGCAGTGGCCCAGGCCATTACCTATTTGGCCTGCGCACCTAAAAGCAACGCGGTGTACATGGGCTTCAAGTCCGCGCTGCGCGCCGCTGCCGAACACGGCTCCCTGGAAGTGCCGCTGCACCTGCGCAACGCGCCGACCAAGCTGATGAAACAACTGGGTTACGGCGATGAATACCGTTATGCCCACGATGAACCGGACGCCTATGCTGCCGGTGAAGATTACTTCCCCGACGACCTTGAGCCACAACCGTTCTACCAGCCGGTGCCCCGTGGCCTGGAGCTGAAGATCGGTGAAAAGCTCAATCACCTCGCCCAACTCGATCGACTCAGCCCAAAACAGCGGAGAAAGTAGTGCTCAAGACGATTCTTGCCGTGTCCGCAGCCGGCATCGCTGGTACATTATTGCGTTTCGCCACTAGCACCTGGGTCAGCGCCAACTGGCCGAAGCATTTTTATGCGGCGACCCTGGCGGTCAACCTGGTGGGCTGTTTGATCATCGGGCTGTTGTACGGCTGGTTCCTGTTGCGCCCGGAAGTGCCGATTGAAATTCGCGCCGGCTTGATTGTCGGCTTTGTAGGCGGTCTGACGACCTTTTCATCCTTTTCACTGGATACACTGCGCCTGCTGGAAAGCGGGCAGGCCCTGGTCGCCTTCGGGTACCTGGGTATCAGCGTGTTCGGCGGGCTGCTCGCCACCTGGGCCGGCCTGTCCCTGACCAAACTTTGATAAACGAGAGACCGACATGCTCGATTCCAAACTGTTACGTAGCAACCTTCAGGACGTAGCGGACCGCCTGGCATCCCGTGGCTTTGCCTTGGATGTTGCGCGCATCGAAGCGCTGGAAGAACAGCGCAAGACCGTCCAGACCCGCACCGAAGCACTGCAGGCTGAGCGGAATGCGCGTTCCAAATCCATCGGTCAGGCCAAGCAGCGCGGCGAAGACATCGCGCCGTTGATGGCGGACGTCGAGCGTATGGGCACCGAGCTGTCCGACGGCAAAGTCGAGCTGGAGAAAATCCAGTCCGAACTGGATTCGATCCTGCTGGGTATCCCCAATATTCCCCATGAATCGGTACCGATTGGCGAAGACGAAGACGGCAACGTCGAAGTGCGCCGCTGGGGCACGCCGAAAGCCTTCGATTTCCAAATCAAGGACCACGTGGCCCTGGGCGAGTTGACCGGCGGCCTGGATTTCGAAACCGCCGCGAAAATGTCCGGCGCGCGTTTCGCGTTGTTGCGTGGCCCGATCGCACGCATGCACCGCGCCCTGGCGCAGTTCATGATCAACCTGCACACCGCCGAGCATGGTTACGAAGAAGCCTACACGCCTTACCTGGTGCAGGCGCCGGCGTTGGTGGGTACCAGCCAGCTGCCGAAATTCGAGGAAGACCTGTTCAAGATCAGCCGCGACGGCGAAGCCGACCTGTACCTGATCCCCACCGCCGAAGTGTCGCTGACCAATATCGTTGCCGGCGAAATCCTCGATGCCAAGCAACTGCCGTTGAAGTTCGTGGCCCACAGCCCGTGCTTTCGCAGTGAAGCGGGTGCATCGGGTCGCGATACGCGCGGCATGATTCGCCAGCACCAGTTCGACAAGGTCGAGATGGTCCAGGTGGTCGAGCCTTCGATGTCGATGGAAGCGCTGGAAGGCCTGACCGCCAACGCCGAACGCGTGCTGCAACTGCTGGAGCTGCCGTACCGCGTCCTGGCGCTGTGCACCGGCGACATGGGGTTCAGCGCCGTGAAGACCTACGACCTTGAAGTGTGGGTGCCGAGCCAGGACAAATACCGCGAGATTTCGTCGTGCTCCAACTGCGGTGATTTCCAGGCGCGTCGCATGCAGGCGCGTTTCCGTAATCCGGAAACCGGCAAGCCGGAGTTGGTACACACCCTTAACGGTTCGGGCCTGGCCGTAGGCCGTACGCTGGTGGCCGTTCTGGAAAACTACCAGCAGGTCGACGGGTCGATCCGCGTGCCTGAGGTGCTCAAGCCGTACATGGGCGGCGTCGAGGTCATCGGCTAAATGGAATTTCTGCCGCTGTTTCATAACCTGCGCGGCAGTCGTGTGCTGGTCGTCGGTGGGGGGGAGATCGCCTTGCGCAAATCCCGCCTGCTGGCTGACGCCGGCGCAGTGCTGCGGGTGGTTGCTCCCCAGATCGAAGACCAGTTGCGTGAATTGGTACTGGGCAGTGGCGGGGAACTGATGTTGCGCGGTTATCAGGAGGCCGATCTCGACGGTTGCGTGCTGATCATCGCGGCCACGGACGACGAGCCACTGAACGCGCAAGTGTCCAGTGATGCCAAGCGTCGCTGTGTTCCGGTCAATGTGGTGGACGCGCCAGCCTTGTGCAGCGTGATCTTCCCGGCGATCGTCGACCGTTCGCCGTTGGTGATTGCGGTGTCCAGTGGCGGCGATGCGCCGGTGCTGGCGCGCCTGATCCGCGCCAAGCTGGAAACCTGGATTCCGTCAACCTATGGCCAATTGGCCGGGTTGGCGGCGCGTTTTCGTGCCCAGGTCAAAGGCTTGTACCCGGAGGTGCAGCAGCGCCGGGCGTTCTGGGAAGAGGTGTTCCAGGGCCCGATTGCCGACCGCCAATTGGCCGGGCAGGGCGATGAGGCCGAGCGCCTGTTGATCGAAAAGGTCAATGGCGCGCCGCCTTATGCACCGGGTGAGGTGTACCTGGTGGGCGCAGGCCCCGGTGATCCGGACCTGCTGACCTTCCGCGCCTTGCGCCTGATGCAGCAAGCCGACGTGGTGTTGTATGACCGTCTGGTGGCCCCGGCGATTCTGGAGCTGTGCCGTCGTGATGCCGAGCGCGTGTATGTCGGCAAGCGTCGCGCCGAGCATGCCGTGCCGCAGGACCAGATCAACCAGCAACTGGTGGACCTGGCCAAGCAAGGCAAGCGCGTGCTGCGTCTCAAGGGCGGCGATCCGTTCATTTTCGGGCGTGGCGGCGAAGAGATCGAGGAACTGGCGGCCCATGGCATCCCGTTCCAGGTGGTGCCGGGCATCACGGCGGCCAGTGGTTGCGCGGCGTATGCGGGCATTCCGCTGACGCACCGTGACTATGCGCAGTCGGTGCGCTTTATCACCGGGCACCTGAAAAACGGTACGTCGGATCTACCCTGGCAGGATCTGGTAGGGCCGTCACAGACCCTGGTGTTCTACATGGGCTTGATCGGTTTGCCGATTATCTGCCAACAGTTGATCCTGCATGGCCGCGCCGCCGATACGCCGGCAGCGTTGATCCAGCAGGGCACCACCTCCAACCAGCGCGTGTTCACCGGCACCCTGGCCGACTTGCCGCGCATGGTGGCGGAGCATGAAGTGCATGCGCCGACGCTGGTGATCGTGGGCGAGGTGGTGGTGTTGCGCGAGAAGCTCAAGTGGTTTGAAGGCGCTCAGTCTCAGGTCTAAGCCTCAAAAGCATCGGGGGCAAGCCCCCTCCCACATTTTGACTGTATTCACAGATCCAAGTGTGGGAGGGGGCTTGCCCCCGATGAGGCCATCAGCTTCAATCCATCATCCGGATCAGCCAAAGACACCCTTACCACTCAACCGCTCCCGATCATGCCCAACATCAAAGCGCTGGGCAGGCCCCTTCGGCACAATCCCCGTCGGATTGATCGTCCGATGGCTGGCATAGTAATGCCCCTTGATATGCTCGAAATCCACCGTCTCGGCCACCCCCGGCCACTGATACATCTCCCTTAGCCAGTTCGACAGGTTCGTGTAGTCGGCAATCCGCCGCAGGTTGCACTTGAAGTGGCTGTAATACACCGCATCAAAACGAATCAGTGTGGTGAACAGCCGAACATCCGCTTCGGTGAGGTATTCGCCGGCCAGGTAACGGTGCTCGCCCAGGTGGCGTTCCAGGTGGTCGAGCTCGGCAAACACATCATCAAACGCGCTTTCATAAGCCTGCTGCGAGGTAGCGAACCCGGCGCGGTACACGCCGTTGTTTACGGCGGGGTAGATGCGTTCGTTCAGGGTGTCGATGGTCGAACGCAGTGCCTGCGGGTAGAAATCCAGGGTATTGCCGGTCAGTTCATTGAAGGCGCCGTTGAACATGCGGATGATCTCCGCCGATTCGTTGCTGACGATGCGCTTGAGCTTCTTGTCCCATAACACCGGCACCGTGACGCGCCCGGTGTAGTCAGCGGTGTCGGCGGTGTAACGCTGGTGCATGAAGTCAAAACCGTCCAGTGCATCGCCGCTTGAGCCGTGGGCCTTGTCGAAGGTCCAGCCGTTTTCCAGCATCAGCCAACTGACTATCGAGACGTCGATCAGGCTTTCCAGGCCCTTGAGTTTGCGCAGGATCAGGGTGCGGTGGGCCCAGGGACAGGCCAGGGAGACGTAGAGGTGATAGCGCCCGGCCTCGGCCTTGAAGCCGCCTTCGCCGCTCGGGCCGGGCTGGCCGTCGGCGGTGACCCAGTGACGGCGTTGCGCCTGTTCACGCTGGAAAGCGCCATCTGCGCTACTTTCGTACCACTGGTCTTTCCAGTGTCCTTCGATCAGCAAACCCATGACTGGCTCCTTGGCTAATAAGCGTTGGAGCCCAGTTTAAAGGGATGAGTTCGAACTAAAAGCGCAAAGACCGGAGCTCAATGATCGATTAAATCGATTTGTCTCGCGCATCCCAGTACTGCTGTGCCAGTTCGAACGCTTGCTCGCGGGTGCGTCCAAGGCCGCGCAAGGCCAGGGCCATGGTCGCGATCAATGCCAGTTGCGGGTAGCTGTCTTCGACGTCGCCACGCCACACGGCGTTCAGGTGCTCGGGCTCCAGGCTCGCCGGTTTGACGTGGCGCTGGGCGGAGAGGGCGGGCCATTCTTCGTCCCAGCTCTGGCCGCCGGTGGTGCCATACAAGTGGCTGAGGGTGTCGGGGTTGATCTCGATCTCGCCGCCGTCGCCCTTGACCACAATCACGTTGTCGCCCAGCAGGCCACTGGCATCGCGGTGCACGCCCTGGTAACCCGGGTGGAAAATGCTTTGCAGGCCGCAACGGGCATTCAGCGGGTTGAGCAGGCGTGCCAGGGAGTGGATCGGCGAGCGCAGGCCCAGGGTGTTGCGCAGGTCGATCATGCGCTGCAACTGGGGTGCCCAGTCGCCCAGCGGGATAAACGCCAGGTTGCCGTGTGCATACGCCGCCTCGACTTGTTGCCAATTGCGGCACAGCGGTATGTGCAAGCGCTCCAGCAGTTGCTCGGTGTACAAGCGCCCCGCCGTATGCGCGCCGCCGCCGTGCATGAGGATGCGCACGCCCTGTTGCGCCAGGCATCTGGCCGCCAACAGGAACCAGGGCAAGTGGCGCTTTTTGCCCGCATAGGTCGGCCAGTCGATATCGACATTCAATGCGGGCGGGTTCAACCGCTCGCGTACCGCTTCGGTGAAGCCGGCGAGCTCTTCCGGGCTTTCTTCCTTGTGCCGCAGCAACATCAGGAAGGCGCCCAGTTGGGTGTCTTCGACTTTTTCGTCGAGCAGCATGCCCATGGCTTGCCGCGCTTCCTCACGGGTGAGGTTGCGTGCGCCGCGCTTGCCTTTGCCAAGGATGCGCACGAACGGCGCAAACGGATGTTCTTCAGGCGTCGAGAGGGTCAGGGGGGCAAAGTCGGTCATAAGCAATTCGTCGGCCTGGGCAGGCCCGCCAGCTTGGCGGCGAGTTTGGCGGGAGTGCCGTTGAACAGTTTGTTGAGGTGCAGGCTGTTGCCCTTTTGCGGGCCGAGCTTCAAGGCGGTGTACTTGATCAGCGGGCGCGTGGCGGGGGACAGCTGGAATTCGGCATAGAACTGGCGCAGCAACAGGAGGATTTCCCAATGGTCCGGGGTCAGCTCCACGGCTTCGGCGGTGGCCAGGGCGTGCGCTACCTCATCGGACCAGTCATCCAGGTCGACGAGGTAGCCGTCCTTGTCCAGCTCGAGGGTGCGCGTGCCTACGGTCAGCGTGTTCATAGCCAAGTATTGACCTTGTCATAGTCGATCGACAACTGCACGAAGCCCGGATAGTCCACGCTGTCGGCCCAGTCCGGGAGCGGCAGGTTGCGTGCCTGCAGGTCTTCAGCCAGCACAAATACTTTCACCCCCCTGGTTTGCAGCGCTGCGTTGTGCAGGCCGTAGGCGCCGTCGCCGCACAGCAGGATGGCATCCGCGCTGCCGCACACACGCAGGCAGCTGTCCAGACGGCTGTCGGTAAAGGGGGAGTGGGTCACCACATGTAGAGTCGACATCAGAGGGTAATCACCTGGTCGTAACGGTCAATCAGCTGGGTAATGGCTTGGCTGTCCAGCGCCTGCGCAGTGTGCGGTGGCGGCAGCCCGCGCGCGGACAGGCTGTGGCTGCAGGCGAACACGTCATCGATGCCGAACAGGCCCAGCGCCTGCAGGTTGGCGCTCAAATCCTTTTGTTGCACGGCCTTGGCGTCCTGGTGCGGCGCCAGCTGGAACACACCGTCGTCCAGAAACAGCAGGCCGATGGGCAGGTCGAACGCGCCGCCGGCCAGCACGATATCCAGCGCTTCGCGCGCACTGGGGCCGGACCACGGCGCCTGGCGGCTGATGATCAGCAATGATTGGGCCATCACGAGCCTCCAAAACAGATCAGGCGGTCGGCGTCCTGGATCGCGTCATGCAATTGCCCCAGGCCCGACAGGGCCCAGGGCGCGTCCAGGTTCACCGCGCTGCGTTGATAGCGCGTGGCTTCCTCGGCATTGAGCACGCCGCGGCGCAAGGCGGCGGCGATGCACACGACGCCGTCCAGTTGGTGAGTACGGACAAATTCGCGCCATTGGCGCGCGATGTCCTGCTCGTCCTGGGGCGCGACGATGTTAGTGGAGGCGCTGTACACGCCATCCTGATAAAAAAACAGCCGCACAATCTCATGCCCGCCGGCCAGCGCCGCCTGGGCGAACAACAGGGCGCGGCGCGAGGCGGGCGCGTGGGCGGCGCTATACAGTGCAATCGCGAACTTCATGGAACACTCTGCCAACAAACGTGGGCCAATGATAAAGCCGCCGCGACGAAAAAGCCCGCCGTGATCAAAACGGTCACTGCGGTTGATTGTTCTGACGATTGCCGTCAGCGCCGAAGGCTGACTACGCTGTGGCCAGTCCAATTGCAAACGGAGTTTGTATGTCAGGTCCCTTGGCGTCTCTCAAAGTGCTGGATTTTTCCACCCTGCTGCCCGGCCCGTTCGCCTCGCTGATGCTGGCGGATATGGGCGCCGATGTATTGCGCATCGAATCGCCGACGCGGCCGGACCTGTTGCGCGTATGGCCGCCCCATGATCACGGCACGTCGGCGAGCCATGCCTACCTCAATCGCAACAAGCGCAGCCTGGCACTGGACCTCAAGCGGGCCGAGGCGCTGCAGATCGTCCTCGAGCTGGTCAAGGGCACCGATATTCTCATCGAGCAGTTCCGCCCCGGGGTCATGGACCGTCTGGGCCTGGGGTACGCCGCACTCAAGGCGATCAACCCCAGGCTGATCTATGTGTCGATCACCGGCTACGGCCAGACCGGCCCCTACAGGGATCGCGCCGGTCACGACATCAACTATCTCGCAGTCGCAGGCTTAGCCAGCCACACCGGGCGACGGGACAGTGGGCCGTTGCCGCTGGGCGTGCAACTGGCGGATGTGGGCGGTGGTTCCCTGCATGCAGTGGTGGGCGTGCTCGCGGCGGTGGTTGCACGGCAGCACAGCGGCGTCGGTCAATACCTGGATGTGAGCATGACCGACTGCTCGTTCAGCCTGAACGCCATGGTCGGCGCGGGTTACCTGGCCTGCGGGGTAGAGCCGGAGCGGGAAAACCATGTGCTCAATGGCGGCAGTTTTTACGATTACTACCGCACCCGGGACGGACGCTGGATGTCGGTGGGCAGCCTGGAACCGGCGTTCATGCAGCGGCTGTGTGAAACCCTGGGGCGACCGGAGCTGGCGCTGCACGGCGTGAAGCCTGAGCAGCAGCCGGCACTCAAGCGGGCGTTGCAGGTGGAGTTTGAAAAACGCAGCTTTGACGAGCTGTGCGCGTTATTTGCGCAAGTGGATGCGTGTGTGGAACCGGTGTTGAGCTTGAGTGAAGCGCTGGCGCATCCGCAGTTGCAGGCGCGCGGGTTGATCAGCCAGGTGCCGAGGGGCGATGGTTCGACCCAGGCGCAGATGGCCTGCCCGCTGAAGTTCTCCGAGGGTTTGCCGGCGCCACGGCATATCGGGGCTGAGGTCGGCGCGCACAGTGATGAAGTGTTGGCGGAGTTGGGGTTGAGTGCTGAGCGGATTGCGGATTTGCGGCAGGCCAAGGTTATTGGGTGACTGTTCTGGCCTCATCGGGGGCAAGCCCCCTCCCACCTTTGATTTGTGAATACATTCAAAATGTGGGAGGGGGCTTGCCCCCGATAAGGCCCTCATTCCACCCGAGTCTCCCCAGTGAACACAAGAGTATGCCGGCACCGCCGACACAAGTACCGCCGCCCCTGGCCGACCAACCCATGACGCTGGGCCGAAAACGCAAAGTCGCTGTCGGCACACGGGCACCGGTAGATATAGCGAGTCACCTGGCGACGCTTGACTGCGTAGGTGTGACAACGGTCCGGCGGCAGTTCGTAAACCCCACGCATGATCAACTGCCATTCCTCCCCATGGGGCTGGATGCGCTCGCCAAACAGTTGGTGGGCAATCAGATGCGCCACTTCGTGGGCCACGGTCTGTTTCAGGAAGTGCTGGCTGTTTTCTTGATAGAGCTGAGGGTTGAAGCGCAGCAGGTTTTCGTGCAAATGCGCGACACCGGCTTTCTGGCCCCGCAGCTTGAGGCTGACCGTGGGGCGTTTGAAGCTTCGTTTGAAAAAGGATTCGGCTTGCAGGAAACAATCTTCGACGCGGGTATTGAGTTGCTCGGGCATGCTGTACATATCTCCAGAGACGCCCAGTATGCCGCAAAGCAGGGTGTTTTCGAATCTGTCAGGCGCCGAATGGTCGTGCATAACGCACAAAGCCACCGTATCGGTGGCTTTGCCTGCATTCCAAGGCTTCAACTAGTGTAGATGGGCCCCACGCCCAGGCCCCAGACAATGACGGTAAACGCCATGATTGCCACCAGCACCACCAGGCCTACAGCCAATACCGAGCTGGAAAACAGAAAGCCTTCATCCGGGTCGATACTCATGAACGTCGGCAAGCCCACGTACAGCAGATACACCGTGTAGCAGATTGCTGCGGTCCCCACCACCATACCCAGCCACATGTGCGGATAGAGTGCCGCCAGCCCGCCGATGAACAGAGGCGTCGCGGTGTAGGTGGCAAAGGCCACGCAACGCGCCATGCTGGGGTTGGCATCATAGGTGCGGGCCATCCAGTGAATGAACGCGCCCATCACCGCCACACCGCCCAGCATCGCGGCGTACGACATCAGGGTCATCCATAGCGCGCTTTCCTGGGTGAGCATCACCGGGGCACGGTTGCCGATGACCCAACCGACCCGGGTGGTGCCGATAAATGCGGCTACGGCGGGGATCGCCGCAAGAACCAGCGTGTGAGTGAGGTACATGTGGCTGATGCTTTCTTCCTTATCGCCACGAATTTCCCGCCATTCCTGATCGGGATGGGTAAACAGCCCCACGACGTGATGGATCATGCCAGTCACTCCTGTCGTTATTACTATCGCCCCCATCGGAGCGCCCACCGGCCAACTGGCCTGCAAGGTCTGGATAGTTGTGCGACCTCACGTCGCAGTATAGGAAGTGATATCCGGTAACACTGCAGGGCCTTTAGAGTAAATCGCGCTGTAAACACGGGGCGTAATCGCTGCTGGGTCTGTGGGTAGCAATTCGATCCAATGTGGGAGGGGGCTTGCCCCCGATGGCAGTGTGTCAGTCGAGGTAGTTGCTACTGATACACCGCAATCGGCGGCAAGCCCCCTCCCACATTGGAACTTGGTCGTTCATACCGGTAAAATGCACGGCTTTTCGTCACACACCTCTAGCGGATCCAAGCGCCATGGGCACTCTTACGGTCAACCAGAACAAACTGCAAAAACGCCTGCGTCGCCTGGCCGGTGAAGCGGTCGCTGATTTCAACATGATCGAGGAGGGCGACAAGGTCATGGTCTGCCTCTCCGGCGGCAAAGACAGCTACACCCTGCTCGACGTGCTGCTGCACCTGCAAAAGGTCGCGCCGATCAAGTTCGAGATCGTTGCCGTCAACATGGACCAGAAGCAGCCGGGCTTTCCCGAGCATGTGCTGCCGGCCTATCTGAAGGAATTGGGCGTCGAGTACCACATCGTCGAGAAAGACACTTACTCGGTGGTCAAGGAGCTGATCCCGGAAGGCAAGACCACCTGCTCGCTGTGTTCGCGCCTGCGGCGTGGCACGCTCTATACCTTTGCCGATGAGATCGGCGCGACCAAGATGGCCCTGGGGCATCATCGCGACGACATCGTCGAAACCTTCTTCCTGAATATGTTCTTCAACGGTTCGCTCAAGGCCATGCCGCCCAAGCTGCGCGCCGATGACGGACGCAACGTGGTGATCCGCCCGCTGGCGTATTGCAACGAGAAGGACATCCAGGCTTATTCCGACTTCAAGCAATTCCCGATCATCCCGTGCAACCTGTGCGGCTCCCAGGAAAACCTGCAACGCCAGGTGGTCAAGGAAATGCTGGTGGACTGGGAGCGCAAGACCCCTGGGCGTACCGAGAGTATTTTCCGCAGCCTGCAGAATGTGATTCCGTCGCAATTGGCCGATCGCAACCTGTTCGACTTCGCCAGCTTGAAAATCGATGAGACGGCAGCTTCGCGTTTCGTCAATGTAGTGAACCTCTGAGCCTTATCGAGGCTCTAGTACACGGCGCTTGCGGGCGCCGTTTTCCATTCAACTGCCAGGAGAGGGCATGCGCGATTACAAGTGGCTGCACGAATATTGTCTGAATCGCTTCGGTTCGGCGGCCAAGCTGGAAGCCCATCTGCCTGTGCCCAAGACCCCGGCGCAACTGCGCAAGATCCCCGATGACCGTTACCTGTCGACCTTGGCGCTGCGGGTGTTTCGTGCGGGCTTGAAGCACAGTGTGGTCGATGCCAAGTGGCCGGCATTCGAGCAAGTGTTTTTCGGTTTCGACCCGGAAAAAGTCGTGCTGATGGGCGCCGAGCACCTGGAGCGCCTGATGCAGGACACGCGCATCATCCGCCACCTGGGCAAACTCAAGAGTGTGCCGCGCAATGCGCAGATGATCCTGGATATCGAGCAGGAAAAGGGTAGCTTCGGTGCGTTTGTCGCCGAGTGGCCGGTGACCGATATCGTCGGGTTATGGAAATACCTGAGCAAACACGGTCACCAGTTGGGCGGGCTGTCGGCCCCGCGTTTCCTGCGCATGGTGGGCAAGGATACGTTTGTGCCGAGTGACGACGTGGTGGCGGCGTTGAATGCGCAGAAGATCGTCGACAAGGCACCCACCAGCCTGCGCGACCTGGCGGCCGTGCAGGGTGCCTTTAACCAGTGGCATGCGCAAAGTGGGCGGCCGATGTGTCAGTTGTCGATGATGTTGGCGTACACCGTCAACCATTGATCATCAGGCCGCCGCCATCCGCCGGTTCAACTGATGCCGCCAGCGCACATACAACAGCGCTGTGCAAAACACCGCCAGGCTCGCCAGCATCTCAAGCACCCCGAACCCTTGCCGGTTCGGGTCATACGCCGCCAGTGCGCCCTTGATGAAATACAGGTTCACCACAAAGCACGTCCACGAATGCCCGCGCGCGCTGCCCGTGATCATCCCTGGCGCCAGCACCAGCAGCGGCACCAGTTCGATCAGCAGGATGACCCACGGGCGTGCCCCGTGCAGGTCGGCGACGAACAGGTAATACGCGCACAACAAGCCCACCAGGCCGAAAAACGCCAGAAGACTCAGGGCGCGCGCCAGCTTGACCCGTGGTTCCAGCCACGCCTGGGACGGTAGAACTTTAGGCTTTCTGGCCAACGCCGTTCTCCAGCAGTGTGGCGGTCTTGGCCAGGCGCAGGCCCAGGGCGCGGCACAGGGCGATTTCATGCGGGTCGAGCAGACGCTTGCCGTCAGGCCCGGCGTGGTGGCTGGCGCCATAGGGCGTGCCACCGCCCTGGGTGTCGAGCAGCGCCTGTTCGCTATAGGGCAGGCCGGTGATCAGCATGCCGTGGTGCAGCAATGGCAACAGCATCGACATCAGCGTGGTTTCCTGGCCGCCGTGCAGGCTGGCGGTGGAGGTGAACACGCCGGCGGGCTTGCCGACCAGGGCGCCGGTGAGCCACAGGTTGCTGGTACCGTCGAGGAAGTACTTGAGCGGCGCGGCCATGTTGCCGAAACGCGTCGGGCTGCCCAGGGCCAGGGCCGAGCAGTGTTTCAGGTCATCCAGGCTGGCATACAGCGCGCCCTCGTCCGGGATACTCGGTGCCACGGCTTCGCACTCGGTGGAGATCGCCGGCACGGTGCGCAGCCGGGCTTCCATGCCGCCTTGCTCGATGCCCCTGGCAATCTGCCGGGCCATTTCGCTGACCGAGCCATTGCGGCTGTAATACAACACCAGCACATAAGGCGTCGTCACGGCAGGATCTCCAGCACGTTTTCCGGCGGGCGGCCAATGATGGCTTTATCGGCGGTTTCCAGGATCGGGCGTTCCATCAACGAGGGGTGTGCGGCGATGGCGGCGATCAGTTGCGCTTCGCTGAGGCTGGCGTCGGCCAGGTTGAGGCTTTTATATTCATCTTCGCCGGTGCGCAACAATTGCCGGGCACTGAGGCCAAGTTTGGCCAGCAGGGCCTTTAATTGCGCCGCGTTCAGCGGCGTTTCCAGATAGCGCACCACGGTTGGCGTGAGGCCGCGGTCTTGCAGCAGTTCGAGCGCACCGCGGGATTTCGAGCAGCGCGGGTTGTGATAAAGCGTCAGATCGGTCATGTGCGGGTCGCATCTTGCGTAAGGTGGCAGGTATTCTACCTGCGCTGGCGCCTGTCCTTAAACCGTAAGAGGCGATAGGCCGCAGCCAACGTTCATTTTTGCGAAGGATTACCCCATGACAAGGCGACTGATCGGTGCATTGGCGATCATCACAACCCTGCTGCTCAGCGGCTGCGGTAACGATTACGGCGTTGATCAGTACGGCCAGAAAGTGCCGGCCGAGCGCCTGGACAAGCAGTGGCTGGTGGTCAATTACTGGGCCGAATGGTGTGGCCCGTGCCGCACCGAAATCCCCGAGCTCAATGCCCTGGCCGAGCAGCTCAAGGCGCAGAACGTGGGCGTGTTCGGGGTCAACTTCGACAATGTGCAGGGCGAGGAGCTCAAGGCTGCCAGTGACAAGCTGGGCATCAAGTTCACCGTGCTGGCGCAGAACCCGGAGGGGATCTTTGATATTCCGCGCAGCGAGGCGCTGCCGGTGACCTACATCATCGATGACCAGGGCAAGGTGCGCGAGCAACTGATGGGTGAGCAGACGGCGCAAGGGGTGTTGGCCAAGCTCAAGGCGCTGCGCGGTTAAAGCAAGACCTCAAATCAAATGTGGGAGGGGGCTTGCCCCCGATAGCAGTGTGTCAGTCACTGTATGTGCTGGCTGATCCAGCGCCATCGGGGGCAAGCCCCCTCCCACATTTTGATCGCGCATGGCCAAAGATCGGCGGCGTCAGCCTTCTTCAAGCCACAAGCGAATCGGCTTGCCTTCGGCGGGCCAGAACCGCGTCTGCTCGATCGGCGAGATATCCCAGCGCTGGACGCCTTGCAGGGCCTGGAAGAAGCGGTGCTCCTGCTCCATCAGCGCCTCGGCGCACAGTTTGCGGGTGCTGCCGATGGCGCCGAAGCTGAGCTTGTCGCCTTCAAGGGTGTACGGCGCAAACCAGTGGTTGCAGCCGCCATTGCCATAGGCGCGACCATCGGCACCGAGGGTTACGGTCAGGTGCGCGTAGTCCATCAACGGCCGCTCGCCGATCCACTCCACCACATAGCTGTGATCCTGCTTGAGCTTGACCGCATCGCCGGCGCAGCCACTCAGGGCCGTACCCATCGCGGCGAGCAGCAGCAGGCGCTTCATTGTGCGGCCTGCTGGCATTTCGGGCAGCGGTGCCTGTCGCCTTCGCTGGCCCAGCCGAGTTCTTTGATCCGGGCATTGGCGGCCGGTTGCAGCGGTTCTTGGGTGAGCTTGGTTTCCACCGCGAATTCAAACTCCAGCACGCTGTCGCAGCTGTCGCAATTGACCTTCCAGGTGTGAATCTCCAACTCGCCGAATTTCGGCCCCTGGGCCATGGCGACCCATTGGCCCGCCGGGCGGATGGAGTAGCGCGCGTCACCTTCCACGGTCAGGCGCATCGACAGGGTTTTGCTGCCGCGCAGGGTAACGATCAGCACGTCGCCATGCTTGATCGAACCACCGTTGCCGGTGACCTGATAACGGCCCGGCACCAGGGCGCGGCATTCGATCAGGGTATGTTGCGGGCTCAGCAAGCTGAAGCGGAAATCGTGTTCGGCCATGGATCCTCCAAATAGGCGCGGCATCCTATCACGGGTGCCGGGCTATCATGAGCCCGGTATGTGACCGCTGATCATCACTCGACGAGGTTCTGCGCGCGGCCGTCGGCCCACGCCGCAATATTGGCCAGTGTAGTGCCGGCAATCGCCGCCAGTGCCTCGCGGGTCAGGAAGGCCTGGTGGGCGGTGATGATCACATTGGGGAAGGTCAGCAGGCGGGCAAGCACGTCGTCTTGCAGGGGCAGGTCCGAGCGGTCCTCGAAAAACAGCTGGGCCTCTTCTTCATAGACATCCAGCCCCAGGTAACCGAGTTGGCCGTTCTTGAGCGCCTCCACCAGCGCCGGCGTGTCGACCAGGCCTCCGCGGCCGGTATTGATCAGCATGGCGCCCGGTTGCATGTGGGCCAGGGTGCCGGCGTTGATCAGGTGCCTGCTGTCGGCCGTCAGCGGGCAATGCAGGCTGATGACCTGCCCCTCGGCGAGCAGTTCGGGCAGGCTCACGTAGCGCGCGCCCAAGGCTTGGACCTCAGGGTTGGGGAAGGGGTCGTGGGCCAGCAGCCGGCAGCCGAAACCGCTCATGATCCTGGCGAAGGTGGCGCCGATCTGTCCGGTACCGACCACGCCGACGGTTTTGCCGACCAGGTCGAACCCGGTGAGCCCATGCAGGCTGAAGTCGCCATCGCGGGTGCGGTTGTAGGCGCGGTGCAGGCGACGGTTCAGGGCCAGGACCAGCGCCACGGCATGCTCGGCTACGGCGTGGGGCGAGTAGGCCGGTACGCGCACAACGCTCAGGCCCAGGCGCTTGGCGGCGCGCAGGTCGACATGGTTGTAGCCGGCCGAGCGCAACGCAATCAGGCGCGTGCCGCCTCTGGCCAGATGCTCGAGCACCGGGGCGCTGAGGTCATCGTTGATAAAGGCGCAGACCACCTCGTGGTGTTCGGCCAGGGCCACGGTGTCGAGGTTGAGGCGGGCGGGCTGGAATTGCAGCTCGATGCCCTGGGGGCATGGCTCAGCGCTAAAACTGTCGCGGTCGTAGGTTTGGCTGCTGAAAAGAATAACGCGCATTGAAGAGAGGCTCCCTGCAATTTACAAATGAGAAATGCTGACCAGATGTGGGAGGGGGCAAGCCCCCTCCCACATGGAAATTGGCTCAGGCGCTGACCCGCGCTTCACTGGCCAACCGCGCAATCGCCATGTCCAGTTCATCCAGTGCGGCCATGGCCTTGGCGTCGTCCTGCTTGAGCAGGGTTTCGGCGCGTTGACAGGCCGCGCGCAATTGCGGCACGCCGCAGTAGCGCGTGGCGCCATGCAGGCGATGGACGCGTTCGATCAAGGCATGATTGTCATTGGCTTCACGCGCGACCGTGATCGCCAGGCGGTCGGCTTCCAGGGAGGCCAGCAGCATGGCGAGCATGTCGGCTGCCAGGTCTGCCTTGTTGGCGGCCAGGCGCAGGCCTTCTTCATGGTCCAGCACCAGCAATTGCACGCCTGGGCCGAGGCCCTCGGGAAGGCGCTCCGGCCCTTGGTTGCGCAGGGCCAGGCCGGTCCATTTCAACACCACCTGGGCCAACTGCCGCTCGCTGATGGGTTTGGTCAGGTAATCGTCCATGCCGCTTTGCAGCAGGGCGCGTTTTTCGTTGGCCATCGCATGGGCGGTGAGGGCGACCACCGGCAGCGGCGTGCCATGGCGTTCGCTTTCCCATTGGCGAATCGCTTCGGTACTCTGGCGCCCGTCCATGCCGGGCATCTGCACGTCCATCAACACCAGATCGAAGGTTTCCTGTTTCACCGCGTCAATCGCCGCGTAGCCGCTTTCCACGGCCTGCACCTTGGCGCCCATGTCTTCAAGCAGGGTTTGCACCAGCAACAGGTTCGCCGGGTTATCGTCCACGCACAGCACACGCGGCGCACGGCTGGACAACGGCTCGCCCGGCTCGCTGCGTGAGGGCCGCGGGCTGATCAGGTCGGCCAGGGATCGGCGCAGCTTGCGCGTACACGCGGGCTTGGCCTGCAACTGGCTGTTGGGGTTGGGCACCGATTGGTTGAATAGCATCTGCTCGGTCGTCGGGCACAGCACCAGCACCTTGCAGCCCAGGTGTTCGAGGTCCCACAAGTGCTGGTTGAGGCGCTCGGGCGGAATGTCGTTGGCGGTGACGCCGAGCACCGCCAGGTCAATCGCCTGATCGGTCTGGTGCGCGCTGGTAATGCCGTTGGTCAGGCTTTCCAGGGTATTGAACGGGGTCACTTCCAGGCCGCAGTCTTCCAACTGATGTTGCAGGGCCTGGCGCGCCAGTTCATGGTTCTCCAGCACGGCCACGCGGCGCCCGAGCAGCGGCGCGCTGGGTAAGTCTTCGACGTCGTCGCGGGTCTTGGGCAGGTTCAGGCTGATCCAGAACTCCGAGCCTTCGCCCGGTGTGCTGTCGACGCCGATTTCGCCGCCCATCTGTTCGATCAGGCGCTTGGAGATCACCAGGCCCAGGCCGGTGCCACCCGGCTGGCGCGACAGCGAATTGTCCGCCTGGCTGAAGGCTTGGAACAGCGCACGCACGTCCTGGTTGGACAGGCCGATGCCGGTGTCCTGCACGCTGATGCGCAGTTGCACGCTGTCTTCCTGTTCGTCCTCGATCATCGCCCGGGCAACAATGGTGCCTTCGCGGGTGAACTTGATCGCGTTGCTGATCAGGTTGGTCAGGATCTGCTTGAGGCGCAGCGGGTCGCCCACCAGTGACAGCGGCGTGTCACGGTAGACCAGGCTGACCAGTTCGAGCTGTTTGGCGTGGGCGGCGGGAGCGAGGATGGTCAGGGTGTCCTGCAGCAGGTCGCGCAGGTTGAAGGGCACGCTGTCGAGCACCAGTTTGCCGGCTTCGATCTTCGAGAAGTCGAGGATTTCGTTGATGATGCCCAACAGGTTGTCGGCGGATTTTTCGATGGTGCCCAGGTAATCCAGCTGACGCGGCGACAATTCGCTTTTTTGCAGCAAGTGGGTGAAGCCCAGGATGCCGTTGAGCGGGGTGCGGATCTCATGGCTCATATTGGCCAGGAATTCCGATTTGATCCGGCTGGCTTCCAGGGCTTCCTTGCGGGCCAGGTCCAGCTCGATGTTCTGGATCTCGATGGTCTCCAGGTTCTGGCGCACATCCTCGGTGGCCTGGTCGATGCTGTGTTGCAATTCCTCCTGGGCGTTTTGCAGGGTTTCGGCCATGCGGTTGATGCCCGATGCCAGCTGATCCAGCTCCTGGCTGCCCAACGGCGGCAGGCGGGTTTCCAGGTTGCCGTCCTTGAGCTGGGCCACGGCTTGCTTGATCTGGCCGATCGGCGAATTGATGGTGCGGCTGATGCGCAGGGCCAGCGCCGCGGTGCAGATCAAGCCGATGGCGATCAGCAGCAGGCTGGCGAACAGGCTGCGATAGCCGCGCAGCAGCATGCCGTTGTGGGACAGTTCCACCTCGACCCAGCCCAACAGGCGGTCGGACTCATCCGGAATCAGCTCGCCCGCCAGGTTGCGATGGCGGCCAAACACGGGCATGAGGTAGCGGGTGGCATCATTGCCGCTGCGCTGCAGCAGGTGCGAACTGTTGCCGGTGGGCGGTTGATTGAGCATGGTCGGACCGGCATGGGCCAGGGACGAGCGGTCCGGCGCCAGGATCGACACCGTACGCACGTCCGGTTGTTCCAGGGATTGGGTCGCGATGCGTTCCAGCAGATCCGTGTTTCTGCTGCTCAGGGCGGGCGCGACCAGCGGCGCCAACTGCTCGGCGATCATTTCGCCGCGTTGCAGCAATTGAGTCTGCAGTTCGGAGAGCTGCATCCAGGTGAAGTAGCCTCCCAACAGCAGGGCCATCAGGCTGGTCGGCAATAAAGTCAGCAACAGTACGCGGCCTTTTATCCCCATTCTTCTAAGCACGCCACTCTCCTGCTACCACATTGATATCAATCATCCACGCAGGCATCCGGCCCACGCCACGTGCGCAGTGTAGCCATTTGCGCCCTTGGGAATCTCGTAAATTAATGACACGTCGCAATCTTCGGGCCATTCGGCGCCGCTCGGCGATTGCCTGTATGGGCGGCACTGGACCGCGTGCGAGGGGGCGATCACTGGCATATCTGGCGGGAGGATCAGGGGGAGGCATCGATGAGGCTGACGTGAAACGTATCTTCGCGGCCATTATCCGGTTGGACGGTTCACGGCCCGGGCTTGCGCATTGCGCGCAACGCCGTGCAGCGGCGGAGTGGCCGTATCTGGGCGCAAATTCCGGGCAGGGCTTGCTGCGCGTACATCTGCACCTGCCTGCCCGTTAGCCCTCAGCGGCGGCGCAGTTTGCGTTTCTTCCACTGGTGCGCGACCCACCAGCGCCAATATCCCATGGTCAGGCAGTAGGCCAGGGCTCCCAATACCAACCCGCAGACCACCGAGCCCAGCAGGAACGGTTGCCACATCGTGCTCAACTCGCCGCTGATCCATTCCCAGGTGAGGTTATCGGGCAGGCTGCGTGGCGGCACGTTCATCAACCAGGCGCCGGTCATGTAGGTGCAGACAAACACCACCGGCATCGTCACCGGGTTGGTCAGCCACACCAGGCTGACGGCAATCGGCATGTTGCCGCGCACCACGATCGCCAGGATCGCGGCCAGCAACATCTGCAACGGGATGGGGATGAACGCGGCAAACAAGCCCACGGCCATTGCCCGGGCCACCGAGTGTCGGTTCAGGTGCCAGAGGTTCGGATCATGCAGCAGGGTGCCAAGAAACTGTAATGACTTGTGTTCCCTGATACTGCTGGGGTCGGGCATGTACCGTTTGAATAAGCGCCGGGGCATATGGGGTCCAGGTCAGTTCGAGGGGCAAGTATGCGCGTATTCTATAAACAGAAAATTCAGACTTTGTGACAAAACATCAAAGGCGCCCCTGGGAACTCCGGCTAAGACTGAATGAATCATTGAAAGGAATGATTCATGAGGGCAGGGATGTTCGCGCTCGCGCTGGGGTTGCTGACCCTGCGCTTTCTTCCGGCGTTGCCGCCCACCGGATGGCTGTTGGCCATGCTGGTGTTGGCCTTGATGCTGCTGCCGTTTCGCACCTATCCGCTGGCGTTTTTCCTGCTGGGCTTGAGCTGGGCTTGCATCAGCGCGCAGTGGGCACTGGATGATCGATTGCGCCCGGCGCTGGACGGCGAGACGCGTTGGGTGGAGGGGCGTGTGGTCGGGTTGCCGCAACAGACGGACACCGGCGTGCGCTTTGAACTGGCCGACAGCCGGTCGCGCAAAGCCCGGCTGCCCAAGCGCATCCGTGTGTCCTGGCGCGGCGGGCCGCCGGTGCGCAGTGGGGAACGCTGGCGCTTGGCTGTCACGCTCAAGCGGCCGTCCGGCCTGCTCAATTTTCATGGCTTCGACCAAGAGGCCTGGCTGCTGGCGCAACGCATTGGGGCCACGGGCTCGGTGAAACACGGCGAGCGCCTCGCGCCGGCCCGTAACGCCTTGCGCGACAGCCTGCGTCAACGCCTGATGGCCGCCGATGCGCAAACCCATGAGGCCGCCCTGGCAGCGTTGGTGCTGGGTGACGGTTCCGGGCTGAGCGCGGAGCAATGGCAGGTGTTGCAAGACACCGGCACCGTGCACTTGTTAGTCATTTCCGGTCAACACATCGGCTTGCTGGCCGGGTTGATCTACGCACTGGTGGCCGGGATGGCCCGTTACGGTTGCTGGCCGCGCCACCTGCCATGGCTGCCATGGGCCTGCGGCCTGGCCTTTGCCGCAGCGCTGGGTTATGGCCTGCTGGCGGGGTTTGGCGTGCCTGTGCAGCGGGCCTGCGTGATGGTCGGTCTGGTGTTGCTATGGCGCCTGCGCTTTCGGCACCTGGGCGCGTGGTGGCCGTTGTTGCTGGCATTCAACGGCGTACTGCTGCTAGAGCCGCTGGCCAGTCTGCAGCCGGGCTTCTGGTTGTCCTTTGCGGCGGTTGCGGTGCTGCTCCTGACGTTCGGTGGACGGCTGGGGCCATGGAGCATCTGGCAGGCATGGACGCGTCCCCAGTGGCTGATTGCCGTCGGATTGTTTCCACTTTTGCTGGTGCTGGGTTTACCCATCAGCCTCACTGCGCCTGTGGCCAATTTGTTCGCCGTGCCCTGGATCAGTCTGGTGGTGTTGCCTCTGGCGCTGCTCGGTACGGTGCTGCTGTGGGTGCCCTCGATCGGTGACGGCCTGCTTTGGTTGGCCGGCGGGGCGTTGGAGGGGTGGTTCAAGGTGCTGACGCTGCTGGCCGGGCAGTTGCCGGCCTGGACGCCGGCCCAGGTGCCGTGGGCGTATTGGCTGGTCAGCCTGGTGGGCGCGGTGCTGCTGCTACTGCCCAAGGGGGTGCCGTTTCGGTTGCTGGGCTGGCCCATGCTGTTGCTCGCGGTGTTTCCTCCCAGGGAGTCGGTGCCCCACGGGCAGGTGATGGTGGTGCAGTTGGATGTCGGCCAGGGGCAGGCGCTGATCCTGCGCACCCGCAATCATGCGTTGCTTTACGATGCCGGGCCGCGTTCCGGGTCGGTCGATCTGGGCGCGCGTGTGGTCGTGCCGGCGCTGAAAACGTTCGGGATAGCGCGGCTCGACATGCTGCTGCTGAGCCATGCCGACGCCGATCACGCCGGTGGCGCGGCAGCTGTAGCCCGTGGTTTGCCGATCAGGCGCGTGGTAGGCGGCGAAACCGAGGGCTTGCCGGCTTTTCTGGGGACTGAACCCTGTATCAGTGGCGAGCGGTGGGAGTGGGATGGTGTGTCTTTCGCGTTGTGGCAGTGGCCTGACGCCCTGAGTGGCAATCCAAAATCCTGTGTGTTGCAGGTGCAGGCCAATGGTGAACGGCTGCTGCTCACCGGCGATATCGACAGCGCGGCGGAGCGCGCCTTGCTTGACACGCCACTGGCGGTGCCGACCGATTGGCTGCAAGCGCCCCATCATGGTAGCCGCAGCTCGTCCTCCAGATCCTTTGTGCAGCGGCTTGCCCCCAAGACGGTGCTGATTTCCCGAGGCCGGGGCAACGCCTTCGGTCATCCTCATGCGCAAGTGGTAGCGCGCTATCAGGCCCAGGGCAGCCGACTATACGACAGCGCCGAACACGGGGCCGTGCGTTTTCAGTTGGGTGCCTTCCAGCCCGCCATGGTTGCGCGCAGTCAACGCCGGTTCTGGCGCGAACCGTTGCCGTAATCCGGCGTAACCAAACACCGAAGGCTGCGACAGGCCGGTCTGCGGCCAACGAACCCCGCTGCCGAACCTATATGATAAAGTGGCGCACTTTTTCGAGGGGGCATTCACTGTGTGGGAATTGGTCAAATCCGGCGGCTGGATGATGTTGCCGATCATCATGAGTTCCATCGCCGCACTCGGCATCGTCGCCGAACGCCTGTGGACCCTGCGCGCCAGTCGCGTCACCCCCGAGCACCTGCTGGGGCAAGTCTGGGGCTGGATCAAGAACAAACAGCTCGACAAGCAGAAGCTCAAGGAACTGCGCGCCAATTCGCCGTTGGGTGAAATCCTTGCCGCTGGCCTGGCCAACTCCAAGCATGGTCGCGAGATCATGAAAGAGTGCATCGAGGAAGCCGCCGCGCGGGTGATCCATGAACTGGAGCGCTACATCAACGCCCTCGGCACCATCGCCGCCATGGCGCCGCTGCTCGGTTTGCTGGGCACGGTGCTGGGTATGATCGATATTTTCAGCTCGTTCATGGGCTCGGGCATGACCACCAACGCCGCGGTGCTGGCCGGTGGTATTTCCAAAGCATTGATCACCACGGCCGCGGGCCTGATGGTGGGTATCCCTTCGGTGTTCTTCCACCGCTTCCTGCAACGGCGCATCGATGAGCTGGTGGTCGGCATGGAACAGGAAGCCATCAAGCTGGTGGAAGTGGTGCAGGGCGACCGTGATGTGGACCTGGTCGAGGGCAACGCGTGAAATTTCGCCGCAAGCAACGGGAAAATGTCGATATCAACCTCGCGTCACTGATTGACGTGGTGTTTATCCTGCTGCTGTTCTTTGTCGTCACCACCACGTTTACCCGGGAAACCCAGCTGCGCGTCGACTTGCCCGAAGCCGTCAGCGGCTCGCCGGCCGAAGATCAGCAGGTCAAGCAACTGGACATTGCCATCAGCGCCGATGGCGTGTTTTCGGTGAACAACCAGTTGCTGGAGAAAAACGACCTGACCAGCCTGATGGATGCCTTGCAGAAGGAATCCGGCGGCGATACCAGCCTGCCACTGTCGATCAGTGCCGACGGCAAGACCCAGCACCAGGCTGTGATTACCGCGATGGACGCCGCCGGCAAGCTCGGTTTCAGTCATCTGCGCATGACCACCGTCGAGGCGGCGAGTCCACCCTGATGGCCATGTCCGATCGTTTGCTCAAGGCCTGGTACGCGGGCCATCCGGCGCTCGTGCTGTTACGGCCGCTGGAGTCGTTGTATCGCCGGGTCGTGCAGCGCAAGCGCGCGCGTTTCCTGGCGGGCGAGGGCGCTGTCTATCGGTCCCCGGTGCCCGTTGTGGTCGTGGGGAATATCACCGTCGGGGGCACGGGCAAGACGCCGCTGATCCTGTGGATGATCGAGCACTGCCGGCGCAATGGCTTGCGCGTGGGCGTGGTCAGTCGCGGGTATGGGGCCAAGCCGCCACAGTTGCCCTGGCGAGTCGAAGCCGATCAGAGTGCCGATGTGGCCGGCGACGAACCCTTGCTGATCGTGCAGCGCTGCGGTGTCCCGTTGATGATCGATCCGGACCGCAGCCGCGCGGTGAAAGCGCTGTTGGCCAGCGAAACCCTGGACCTGATTCTTTCCGACGACGGTCTTCAACACTATCGTCTGGCCCGCGATCTCGAACTGGTACTGATCGATGCCGCCCGCGGCCTGGGCAATCGCCGTTGCCTGCCGGCCGGGCCGTTGCGCGAGCCGGTCGAGCGCCTGCACAGCGTGGATGCGCTGCTCTATAACGGTGCCGCCGAGGACCGCGAAGACGGCTTTGCCTTTGGCCTTGCGCCTGCGGCGCTGATCAACCTGCACAGCGGCGAGCGGCAGCCGGTTACCTATTTTCCGCCAGGCCAGCAGGTACATGCGGTTGCTGGTATCGGCAACCCGCAACGTTTCTTCAATACCCTTGAAACGCTACACTGGCAGCCGATCCCCCATGCGTTTGCCGACCACGCGCCCTACAGTGCCCAGGTGTTGGATTTCACACCGCATTGGCCGCTGGTCATGACTGAAAAGGACGCGGTGAAGTGCCGCGCCTTCGCCCGGTCCGACTGGTGGTACCTTGCGGTGGATGCGCTGCCGTCGCCGGCGTTTGTCGCCTGGTTCGACACACAACTGATGCGCCTGCTGCCCAACCGTCTTTTGCCTTAAACCGTTTATTTCCAGGAAATACTCATGGACACCAAATTGCTCGACATCCTTGCTTGCCCGATCTGCAAAGGCCCGCTCAAGCTCAGCGCCGATAAAACCGAGCTGATCAGCAAAGGTGCCGGCCTGGCTTACCCGATCCGTGACGGGATTCCGGTGATGCTCGAGAGCGAAGCCCGCACCTTGACGACCGATGAGCGCCTGGATAAATGACTACCGCCTTTACCGTGGTGATTCCCTCGCGTTATGCATCGACCCGTCTACCGGGCAAGCCGCTGCAAATGATCGGCGCCAAGCCGATGATCCAGCTGGTATGGGAACAGGCCTGCAAAAGCAGCGCCGAGCGGGTGGTGGTGGCGACTGACGATCCGCGTATCATCGAAGCCTGCAAAGGTTTCGGCGCCGAGGCGGTGCTGACCCGCGAAGACCATAATTCCGGCACCGATCGCCTGGCCGAAGTGGCTACGCAACTGGGCCTGGCGCCCGACGCCATCGTGGTGAACGTGCAAGGTGACGAGCCGTTGATCCCGCCGAGCGTCATCGACCAGGTCGCCGCCAATCTGGCGGCCCATGGCGAAGCGCGCATGGCGACCCTGGCCGAACCGATCGAAGACAGTGAAACCTTGTTCAACCCGAACGTGGTGAAGGTGGTCAGCGATATCAACGGCCTGGCCCTGACGTTCAGCCGTTCGACCCTGCCCTGGGCGCGGGATGCCTTCGCCAGCAACCCCGGCGTACTGCCGCCAGGCGTGCCGTACCGCCGCCACATCGGCATCTACGCCTATCGCGCCGGTTTCCTGCATGACTTCGTCAGCTGGGGCCCGTGCTGGTTGGAAAACACCGAATCCCTGGAGCAACTGCGGGCCCTGTGGCACGGCGTGCGTATCCACGTGGGCGATGCGCTGGAAGCACCGCCTGCAGGCGTCGATACCCAGGAAGACCTTGAGCGCGTCCGTCGCCTGCTGGGGGCGTGATGGAAGTCCTGTTTGTCTGCCTGGGCAATATCTGCCGCTCGCCCACCGCCGAAGGCGTCTTGCGCCATAAGTTGCGCGAAGCCGGCCTGGCCGATCAGGTTGAGGTGGCGTCGGCGGGGACGGGGGAGTGGCATATCGGCAACCCACCGGACCTGCGCAGCCAACGTGCGGCGCTGGCGCGGGGCTATGACTTGTCAGCCCAGCGTGCCCAGCAGGTCTGTCGCGCCGATTTTGCGCGCTATGACCTGATCCTGGCCATGGACCACAGCAACCTGCGCAACCTCAAAGCCATGCAGCCTGCGCAGGGTAAGGCGCAGCTGGATTTGTTCCTGCGCCGCTTCGACGGCGAAGTGGACGAGGTGCCAGACCCGTATTACGAAGGCGAACAAGGCTTTGACCGGGTGCTGGACCTGATCGAGCGCGCCTGTGATTCATTGGTGATCGAATTGAAGGGCCGGCTATGACTTTGCAAGTACGTGCGCAGGTATCGCTCAAGCCCTTCAACAGCTTCGGCATCGACGTACGCGCCCAGCTGTTTGTCGAGGCTCACAGTGATGCCGATGTGCATCAAGCCCTGGCCTACGCCAACGTGCACAGTGTGCCGCTGCTGGTGATCGGCGGCGGCAGCAACCTGCTACTGACCCGGGACGTGCCTGCCCTGGTGTTGCGCATGGCGACCCAGGGTATTCGCGTGCTGCACGATGATGGCATGCACGTGGTGGTTGAAGGCGAGGCGGGCGAAGCCTGGCACCCCTTTGTATCGTGGACCCTGGAACAGGGTTTTTGCGGCCTGGAAAACCTCAGCCTGATCCCCGGCACGGTCGGCGCGGCGCCGATGCAAAACATCGGCGCCTACGGCGTTGAGATCAAGGACGTGTTTGCCGGCCTCACGGCGCTGGATCGCCAGACGGGCGAGCTGCGGGATTTCAGCCTGGACGAATGCCAGTTTGCTTACCGCGACAGCCTGTTCAAGCATGAAGTCGGGCGTTGGTTGATCCTGCGGGTACGCTTTGCCCTGAGTCGCGCCAGTCACCTGAAACTCGACTACGGCCCGGTGCAGCAGCGCCTGGCTGCGCAGGGCATCACCGAGGCCACGCCGAAGGATGTGAGCCAGGCGATCTGCAGTATTCGCCGCGAAAAATTGCCGGACCCGGCAGAGCTGGGCAATGCCGGTAGTTTTTTCAAAAACCCGTTGGTGCCCCAGGCTCTGGCTGCCGAGCTGAAGAGCCAGTATCCGGACCTGGTGGCTTACCCTCAGGCCGACGGGCAAGTAAAGCTCGCCGCCGGTTGGCTGATCGACAAGGCGGGTTGGAAGGGCTTTCGTGACGGCGATGCCGGCGTGCATAAAATGCAAGCGCTGGTGCTGGTGAACTATGGCTCAGCCACCGGGCGGGATATTGCCAACCTGGCGCTGCGTATCCAGCAGGACATTGCCGAGCGCTTCGGGGTCGAGCTTGAGATGGAACCTAACAGGTACTGAGCGTCCACCGCCCCACAAATGAAAATGCCCCGCATCTCACGATACGGGGCATTTTTTATAGCGCTGACACTCAGTCGTCACGGCTCATGATGCCGAAGATCTGCAACAGGCTGATAAACAGGTTGTAGATCGACACATACAGGCTGATGGTCGCCATGATGTAGTTACGCTCACCGCCATGGATGATGGCGCTGGTCTGGAACAGGATGCACACCGAGGAGAACAGCACGAAACCTGCGCTGATCGCCAGTTGCAAACCGCTGATCTGGAAGAACATGCCGGCTACCACTGCCGCCAGCAACACGAAGAAGCCCGCGGTGATGAAGCCACCCAGGAAACTCATGTCCTTGCGGCTGATCAGCACGTACGCCGACAGGCCACCAAACACCAGCGCGGTCATGGCAAATGCCGAACTGACCACCTCCGCACCGCCGGCCATGCCGAGGTAACGGTTAAGGATCGGGCCGAGGATAAAACCCATGAAACCGGTCAAGGCGAACGCCGACACCAGGCCCCAGGCCGAGTCGCGCAGCTTGTTGGTCAGGAAGAACAGACCATAGAAGCCGATCAGCACGACAAAGATATTCGGATAGCCGACGCGCATCTGCTGGGCCACGTAAGCCATCACGCCGCTGAATGCGAGGGTAAGGGCGAGCAGGCCGTACGTATTGCGCAACACGCGGCTGACTTCAAGCTGCTCAGCCTGCGCGTTGCCATTCACTGCGTAATTCTGTTCGCGCATGGCGACACTCCTTCAGTTTTGAAACGTTCAGTCGCAAAGATCATAACAGACGCTCTGTAACAAGCTATGCAGAGAGTTTGACAGTGTGTTTCATTCGGGTATTATGGCGCCCGCTGAGACGGGATGAGCGACTATAATCCCGTGATGCACAAGGGAAATTGGCAGAGTGGTTGAATGCACCGGTCTTGAAAACCGGCGAACGTTAATAGCGTTCCCAGGGTTCGAATCCCTGGTTTCCCGCCAAACACATAAGAAAGTCCCGCGAGCTAAATGCCCAGCGGGATTTTTTTTGCCCGCGATTGCGCAGTGCCACGACGGCCAGTGCCATTGCCCCATAAAATCCGTGGTCTTTCTGACGAGCTTTTACTCGTCACCTCGCTGTTTTTTTACTACCATCGTTAATCTGCGTACTCAAGGAAGAGCGGCTGAGCGCCTTGAGTCTGGTAGAAATTCATACTCGATCATTGAATGAGTCATGGCTTTTACCCAGAACCTAACGACTCAGCTAACCGAAATGACCTGTTTGGTGGAACTGATGAATAAAATGTGTGGCATCGTTGCAGTGCTAGGGATTGCCCTCTCGGGATGCGCTACAAAAAATCAAGAAAAACCTGAAGTGACACCACCTCCTGCCGTCGTCCAGCAAGAAGCGCCTGAAGCCGCAACTCCGGCACCCGCACAATCGCCTGCGCGATATGAGGCTGCACCTGCGAACGCCAGTGCTTACGCTGCAGTGCCTTACTCACCGCAGGCGGCAGAGCCAGAGCAAGAGCCAGAATCAGAGACAAAACTCAACCAGAATCGCGCTGAGCAATGCCGTAAAGAGCTGGATGTTCTGAAGGTTTACAACAAGGCGTCTTACGACAAATACGAGGTCGAATACCAGGCCATTGCCAGTAAGACCGCTAAATACATGGAAGTTAAAGATTCACTGGGTGCCGATTTGAACTATATGGTTATGCCTGCTTATCAATTTCAAATTCGTGAGTTCTGCTTCCGCGTTAAGACCCGTCTGTCGGAGCTTGTGCTTCGCCAAGCCAAATAAATCCCGGGTTGCACGCCAAAACATCCAAGAGAAATCCCGCGAGCCATCTGCTCTGCGGGATTTTTTTTGCCTGTGATCGGTGTTTGATCCAACTTCAAGTCCTGAACCGCAGCACCAAGTCTTTCAAGTTGACGGCCAAGCGTGATAACTCGTTGCTTGCCGTCAAGGTCTGGCGGGTACCCTCAGTGCTCTGGATGGCCAGGTCGCGAATGCTGATAAGGCTGCGATCCACGTCACGCGCCACGTGAGCCTGCTCCTCGGAAGCGGTCGCAATCTGGATATTGCGGTCGTTGATTTCCAGGACGGAATCAATAATCTGGCGCAGTGAGTGGCCAGCTTGCTCTGCGGTATCTCGGGTGGTGTAGACCTCAGAGGTGCTCTTGTGCATCAACTCGACTGCGGCTGAAGAACCGGCCTGAATCGTGGATATCATCTGTTCGATTTCCTGGGTCGACGTCTGGGTGCGGTGCGCCAGGGCCCGAACCTCATCGGCTACCACCGCAAAGCCACGACCTTGCTCGCCTGCACGTGCCGCTTCAATGGCAGCATTCAACGCCAGCAGGTTCGTTTGCTCGGCAATCGCCCTGATCACGCTCAGTACTTTGGAGATGTCTTGAGCCTGGCCTGCCAGTTCTTTTACCTGGCCTGACGAGACTTCTACCAGTTCTGTCAGTCCACGCATTGCCGTCAGCGTTTCAGTCACTTTCTGATTGCCCAGATCAGCCGAGAGGCTGGACTGCATGGCCGCTTCAGAGGTGGAGTTGGCATTCCTGGCGACCTCTTCAACCGCCGCGCTCATTTCGGTGACGGCGGTGGCCGCTTGCTCTATTTCGCTGTTCTGCTGTTGCAGGGTGCGATCGGCACTCTCGGTGATCGAGGTCATTTCAACGGCTGCGGTACTCAGTTGAGCAGACGCTCCCGAGATTTCTGAAATAGTGCTCCTGAGGTTTTTCTGCATCAGATTGAGTGCCTGCATCAAGCGCGAGGCTTCATCCGAACCTGTCACTTCAAGGTCGTGGGTGAGGTCGCCTGACGCTATATTCTCCGCCAACTCAAGCGAGGAGTTGATAGGGCTGACAATGCTTCTGGTAAACAAGCTTGCCAAGACGATCGTCAGGATGAATGCGACGACCAGTACCGAGATCAGGACGCTCACGCTGTGGGTGTATACCGCTGTCGCCTCCTCGCCGGACTCCACCGCCTGACGCGCATTCTGCTCACGCAAAATGGTGAGCTGCTCTTGATAGACGTTTGCTCGCTGCGCCTGCTCGGTGTTCGCAAAAACGACTGCCTGGTCATGATCGGAAATATCGAGGGCAAGCACTTGCTTGAGGCCGTCGATGTATACATCCATCGCCTGGCTGGTCTTCGCGAACTGGATTTCATCCTGCTGGCCGGATATGAGGTGTTCACGGTAAAACGCGGTCTTCGACTGAAGTGCCTGTATGGCGTCTTCGACCAACGACTGCGATTTGTCATGCACCTCCCGGGTCGTACTCGAAAGCATGCGGATGCTTTCAAGGCGAGCGTGGAGCAGGGCGATTTGAATATCGTCAATGACCTGGACGCTGGGCAGTGAGTTTTGCTCGATGTCCTGTTCTGCGCTACGCAGGTGATCTATCTGTACATAGGAGAAGCCTGCCAGGCTGATCAGCAGCAGTGTGATCAGCCCAAAGCAGACGAAGGCCCTGCGCGCGATATTCAAGGATCTTAATTTCATAAAGGCCTCCGGGGGCCGGGATTCAGTGGCGTGGCTTCTCCACGTCCGTTTGTGGAGCGCGGACAAACCGTCCGCGCGGCGCATTGACGCTCACTCGCAGCTTGGGGGGCAGGTGTACATTCAGGAATACAAAAGAATGAATCGAGATAATAGGCGCGCTAAATAATTGCGCGGCGTATGTTGGCGGGGCACGCAGGGGCGGTTGATCCAAGCGCAAGGGCGCCACACAAAATGCCTTGCGCAACGCATGGCTGAAATGGGAGAAGTGGGAGAATCCGAAGTCCAGTGCCGCCTGGGACACACTGCGCACCTGCATTCTCGGTACCCACCTGTTCGATTGACTCAGCCTTGCGGCGTCACCGGGCTGGATGAAGCAGATGGAGGAGACCGACGCAGCGGCCTCCGAGTCGAACACGAAGACAGTTCTAGTAGGGCCGGGCGGTTAAACCAGGTCGATGATTTATATAAGTAAATAACCGGCTTTGTGTGGGGATTTGTGGAGTCTTGCAAGTGCCTGGATAGGGTGGACTTTGAACTGCACCACCTTTTAACCTTACCGTCTGTCAGATTGCCAGCACGCTGTCCGGTTCGCGTCTAATTTCTCCTTGGCAGGATGTTCAACAAGGAGATGAAAAAATGTCATGGACTTTCTATCTAACAATTACCAATGGTACGGACCGAACACTGGAAGTAACTAGCAAGTCAATCGAGTGGGGCACTTGGTACCGTGACTCTCAAGATGATAACGGCCCGTGCAGTATTGCGCCAAATACCACCATTCAAGCACTGGGTATCCGCGCAGCGCGAGGAACGTGGACGGGCTATGAGTGTCACGCGCAGTGGAAAGATCAGGTGCCTCCGGGAGAGAAAGGTTACGGGGCAGTCACTTTGATGATTGATGTTCCGTTTTCTGGCTCTAATGATTCGAGCCTCACCAGTGGCGGTGCTCTCACATGTTATGGTTGGCAAAACCTGCCGTCGGGTGGGCATGATTTCAACCGTTCAATCACTATTCGTGCAGGGCGAGACAAGAAGCTGATACTGGAAGAAGAAGCGCTTGATCCGGTCGAGCAAGAATACCGTGACTATTTACTGGAGTTTGCGGCTAGGAACCCTGATGTACGCGATTGGGATCAGGTTGAGAAAGAGCTGACGCAGGTAGATGATTTCAATCCATTACAGTATATCCCGGACGGCCCGACCCTGAGCCGGCGCCTGCTGGCCCGTTCCGAGCCGTTAGTCATCGAGCCGGAACTCTGGGATGGCATTGGCGATGTGGACTATCCAACACCTTATGCTCAGGATTTGTTCCTCGACGAATATTTTGCTGTTGCGATCTACAGCGTCGGGACCGATCCCAGAAGCTTCATCAATATCCCGGCAGGTTCTTCACGCAAGACCAGCGAGAAGATCACAGTCACGTCGGCAATAAAGAATGTATTGACCGTCAGTTGGTCGCTCAAGACATCACTTTCGGAGAAGGCGGTTGAACCGGTGTCCGGTTCTGAAGTGGCTTCCACACTGGATATGGAGTTCGGTGTAACCGACGTGCTGGAGGTGAGCCGGGAGTCGGTTACCGAATCGATTGTGGAGCAGGAGTTCAAGGCGCCGGACGACAGTGATGTATTGATCGTGCCTTGGGTATTCAGCACGGCGGTTATCGTTTACCGGCGAACCAAGAAGGGCAAGGTCAGCCTGGTAGCGGTGTCTGAATGGGCGCAGATGCAGTTCTTCAAAAGTTATCGCGTACATACCCAATTAAAAATGTCCTGAACAGGAATATCGACATGAAAATGTCCAGCGTCTTACTGATGAGTATTGCGTTTGTATGTCAAGGCATGGTCTTCGCTGATACACAGAAGTCCACTACTGAAACCTTGTTTTCCAACGACAAGCCACCGCTGATACAGACGGCCCAAGAGCAGGAACAAAAAGAGGTTGAGGTTGACCGCAATCAATGTTGGTCCGCCAAGAATTGCTCTGGAAAGATCCTGAACAATAAAGATGCACATAACTGTAAGTTGACCGGCGGTAAGTCTTGGCGGAGCAAGACCACAGGGCAGTGCACCAATCTGTAGAGAGGGGCCCCCACATCTTCAATAGGCGTGGGGGCTTTTTTGATTGCGTGGCTGAAAAAACACATCCGCGCGCATAGGCGCTTTGCGCGCGACGAACATTAGTTGACGGCATGAGTCATCACTCTACCGTGCAGATCCAGCGGTGATTGTGCCGATAGGGCGCGCGGGTGAAGTGCACATCGGAAACCAGATTCAGGCCACGCTCTTTCAGGGCTTGGGTCAGTTGTACGAGTGTTTCTGCCTGGATAGTCATTTCGCTTACCTCGTCAGATTGACTGCGTTCATAATTCTTGACCGAGAGGGCAACTCGCTAATTCAAATTTTCTACAGCGGCGATTGATGCGTTGTGAAAGCCATCGTCGCAACGCCCTGTAGTCCATTGCTTATCTGAACCGGCGGGGCTGCACTTTTTTCCATTCTCCTGATCTACCTCTGTCCCAGCCACCCGATTCCTGCGGGTGGCCAACAGCCACAGACCCGGTGCCGATGGATCGAACGTCAATTGCTTTTATCACCCGCTGGCCGCTGTTGCTGGCTGCGCTGTTAGCGTTGTGGACCACTGGCTGCAGCCAGCAACAGGGGCGTGACGTCGCCAGGCAGTTCAGCGAAGGCAAGCCTGATGAGTTTTTTCAAACCAGCGTCGATCGCATGGCCACCCTGGGCATGCGCGACAACCTGCAGAGCCTTTATCTGCTGATGAGCAAGCTGTACCTGCGCAACCCCAGCCAGTGGCGCCAGTCCGGTTATCCGGATGCGGTGACTGCTGCGCGGACTATTCGCCAGGCGATCGAAAATCGTCAGCCATTGCCTGCGCTGGGGGAGCGTCGTGACCTGGCGGCCCTGAGTTATTCCTTGAGCCCGGAGTTTCGTGGTGATCGGGTGGGGGCGTTCATCTATGCGATCGGCAGCATGCTCGTGACCGCACACGGTGGGCGCACGCAGTTTTACGTGACTGACTCCATCAACCCGCAGTTTGTCAGCAATGCCGCCCGTAATATCGAGAAAGCCACCTGGCTGCTCGGCCAGCGTCAGGACGCCAATGGTGTGTTGCTGCTGTTTTCAAATGAGATATCGGAGGAGGGCAGTAACCTCAGTTTCGCCGTCGAGTTCGGCAAGATTGTCGCGCGCCTGGACCTGCTCACCCAGATACTCGATGAGCGCTACCGGCGCATCGGCCTCAACTATGCGCAGAGTCTGCTGCTGATGAATTTTTTGCCTGTGCAGTGACACGCTGGCTCCAGCGCACGGCTAATCGGTGCGGTGTTTCCCTTTCCTCTGTAGGAAGTTGCCTATGATGCCCTCGACCGCTTGAAACACGCCCCCGGTCAGCCCTAGCCTCGGACTTTTCTTAAACATGAGTGCCTACCTTGGGTAAGCGAAAAACGGTTTGGCCTACTGATCGCGAAATCCGCCTGCGGTTTATCCTGTTCGCCGTCATCGACGCCGCGAGTGCCCAAGGGGTCGCTTCGGAGGTGTTGATACCCGCGCACAAACTGCTGCGCGACGCGCCGACGGAGGCGCAGCTATGCGATACGCTTGCCGACATCCTGGCCACCGAGGAGATGTACGGTTTCAGGTTTCCCGTCGGCTCCGATGCTGACGATCTGATGCAGACGCTGGAGTGGTCGGGCAAGCAGGGCAGCAATTGATCACTGGGTTTTCATTTAAATAATTTTGGTCCGATACGGTTGTGGGAAGTCCGTGACTTGAATCGCGCGTGACCTGGCGGGTGTGGGAGCCTTCCCATGACTGCTCGCCTGCCGGCATTGCCGTGCATGCCCCCGTATTTCAAGGACCTGTCCATGCTGTTGCGCCAACCACCGCTGCTGTTCGCCGCCCTGACCCTCACTTCGCTGGTACAGGCCGAAGACCTGCAGTTGGCGCCGGTCGAAGTCACTACGTCTGAAGCCAGCGCCGGCGAGATCGCCCAGGCACAGCTCAACAGTGTGCCCGGCGGCACTAACTTCATCGACATGGACAGCGTGCAGCAGGGGCGGGTGAGCACCAACGAGGATGTCTTCAAGTATCAGGCCGGGGTGTACGCCAAGGCAGCGAATAACGAAGGGGTCAAGTTGTCCATTCGCGGTTCGGGCTTGAACCGCAGCCCGGGTTCCCATGCCTCCGGGCTGTATGAAATGTTCGACGGCCTGCCGCTGACCGGCCCCGGCGGCACGCCCTATGAACTCAAGGACCCGTTATGGCAGAGCCGGGTGGAAGTGCTGCGCGGCGCCAACGGTTTCGATCAGGGCGCGCTGGCCCTGGGCGGCGCCGTCAACTACGTCACCCGCACCGGTTATGATGCGCCCACATTGCAAGTGCGCTATGAGGCGGGCAGCCATGGTTACGCCCAGCGCGAAATCAGTTCCGGCCAGGTGCTCGGTGATGCCGATTACTACATCAGCCTCACCGATTCGCAGTCCGACGGTTACCAGCACCAGAGTGCCGGGACGGGCAAGGGCATCGCGGCCAACGTCGGCTATCGCTTCAACCCGAACCTGGAGACGCGCTTTTATCTGCGCTACCGCGAAACCACCAATGACACGCCGGGCAAGCTCACCCGCGAGCAGATCAGCCATGACCCGCGTGCCGCCAACAGCCTCAACGCCGCCCGCGACTCCAAACGCTTGCAACCGGGTTCCACCTGGCTTGCCAACAAGACCACCTTGCAGTTGGATGACGCTTCGCGCGTCGAGGTCGGGCTGGCCTATCACGACTACCCGATGGACCTGCGCGAAGGCACCAATCGCCTGAAAGTTGCCTACACCGACATCAGTGGCACGCTCAATTACATCCGCCAGGACAGCCTGTTCGGCCGTGACAGCACCACCACCCTCGGCCTGCGCACCACCCAGGCGATGCCGAACAATGGCGCCTCGGAGTATGTACGCGTCCCGGCCGGCAACACGAAGGACTACGCGCCCGGCACCAAGACCCGTGACTACACCTACCTGGGGTCCGACACGGTGCTGCATATCGGCAACGAGCTGGAGCTGGTCCCCGACCTGTGGCTGACCACCGGCGTGGCCGCGATTCATACGCGCCGCGAAACCCAGGTCACCTATCCGGATGGCCAGGCACCGACGCGTCAGCACGATTGGGACTACGCGCCACGCATCGGCCTGCGCTATGACTTCACCCCGCAATTGCAGGTGTACGGCAACCTGAGCCGCTCGGTCGAGCCGCCGCACGCCTGGTCGATGATCTGGGGTTCCAACACATATTTCGGCGCCGGCAGCGGTGCGGCCACCGGCTTGCAGCGCGAAGGCGTGAAGTTGCGCAATCAGACCGCAACCACCCTGGAGGTCGGCGGGCGCGGCGAGGCCTGGCTCGGCCAGTGGGACCTGGCCCTCTATCGCTCCGAAGTGCGCCACGAACTGTTGACCGTGGAAACCCAGGCCCAGACCGCGACCGCCAATGCCGTCATCGCCGAAGCCAATGCCAGCCCCACCGTGCATCAAGGCGTGGAACTGAGCCTGCTCAGCCCACTGTGGGACGGCGGCCGCAATGGCCGGCTTGCGCTGCGCCAGGCCTATACCTTCAGTGACTTCCACTACCGCGACGATGATCGTTTCGGCGACAACACCTTGCCCGGCATCCCCAAGCACTATTATCAGGCGCAACTGCGCTACAGCCATCCGAGCGGTTTCTACACCAGCCTCAACACCGAGCATGCCTCGCGGGTGGCGGTGGACTACGCCAACTCCTATTACGCCGCGGCCTACACCACCCTTGGCGCCACGTTCGGCTATGACGCGCCCAGGCAGGACTGGCAAGCCTGGGTCGATCTGCGCAACCTGACCAACCGGCGTTATGCCAACACCGTTACGCCGGGTTACGACGACAAAGGCATGGACGCAGCCCGTTCCACACCCGCCGACGGCCGTGGTATCTACACCGGCGTGTCGTGGCGTTGGCGCTAAATCAACCTTCGTGCTGGCGCAGGCGCTTGTACAGGGTATTTCGGCTCACCCCCAGCTCCCGCGCCAGGTGGGAAATGTTCCCGCCCGCGGCTGCCAGGCGTTGGTTGAGGTCAAGGTGGTCATCCAGACGTTCATGGCTGGACAGCGGCGCCGCCTGTTTCAAGTCGGTAAAAAAGTCATCGGGCAGGTGCTCCGGGCGGATCGGCTGTTCTTCGGCCATCGCCAACGCCACCTGCAGCACACTGCTCACCTGACGCACATTGCCCGGCCACGGGTGCTGGTCGAACAGCTTGAGCACCTCGGCACTCAGCCCGGCCCACTGGGTGGGCTCGCGGTGTTGCTGCCACAGTTGCTGGAACAGCGCCTGCTTGTCGCTGCGTTCGCGCAACGGCGGCAGCTCCAGGGTCAGGCCGCCGATGCGGTAATACAAATCCTCACGAAAGCGCCCGGTTTGCACCAGCTCCCGTAGCGCTCGGTTGGTCGCCGAAATGATGCGCAAGTCCACCGGGAACACCTCACTGCTGCCCACCGGCTGGACGCACCGCTCCTGCAGCACCCGCAGCAGGCGGGCCTGGGTGGGTAAAGGCATATCGCCGATTTCATCAAGAAACAGTGTGCCCTTGTCGGCTTTGCGGATCAGGCCGATGCTGCCTTTTTGATTGGCACCGGTGAACGCGCCTTTTTCATAGCCAAACAGTTCCGATTCCACCAGCTCAGCCGGAATGGCCGCACAGTTCACCGCGATCAATGCCTGCCGGCTGCGGGAACTGGCCTGGTGCAGGGCTTTGACGAACACCTCTTTGCCCACGCCGGTTTCACCGTGGATCAACAACGGAATGTCCTTTTCCAGCAGGCGCTCGGCCTGGCGCACGGCTTTCTCCACGCGCGCATCGCCAAAATGCAGGGCGGTGAGGCTGACCGCGGTCGCCTTCGACGGCGCAGGCTGATTGAGCACCCGCGCCTGTACCGGCATCTGCCTGGGCCGCTTGAGCAGGCACTGGAAGCGATTGCGTCCTGGCGCTTGCAGGGAAAACGGCAGTCCCTCAGGCTGATTCAACAACTCCAGCAGCGACACCTTGAACAAGCTGTCGATCATCACCCGCGACAAACTGATACCCAGCAGGTTGTCTGCGCGGCGGTTGGCCGACAGCACCTGGCCGCTTTCATCGAAGATCAGCAGTCCCGCCCACTGGCTGTCGAGGTTGCTCAGGCCGGTGTTGAACGTCAGCTGGAAATGCTCGCCGCGAAACAGGTTGAGGATCAGCCGATTCTCCACGGTCTGGCTCATCATCTTGACCATGCCCAGGGTGTGGGAGGGCGGCAGGTAGCTGTCGCTGGACACATCCAGTACCGCAATGATCTCGCGTTGGGCGTCGAAAATCGGCGCCGCCGAACCGGTCATGAAGCGGTTGGCCTTGAGGAAATGTTCGTCGTGTTCGATATGCACCGCCTGGGCGCAGGCCAGGGCGGTGCCGATGGCATTGGTGCCGCTGGCGCGTTCCATCCAGCTGGCGCCCGCGCTGAAACCACGGGCCAGCCCGGGCTCGATAAAGCGCTGGGTGCCCCACGACGTCAGGACCTGGCCCTGGTTGTCGGCGAGCATGATCAGGCAGTTGGAATTGCTCAGGATGTTCTCGTAGTAGGGCAGTACTTCCTGATGGGTGGTCTGCACCAGTGAATGCTGGCTCTCCAGCAACTGCCGAATGCCCTCGGCGGGCAATTGATCGAAGCTGGGGACGCTTTGGTGATCCAGCCCGAACGCGCGGCAACGGCGCCAGGAGTCCTGGATGATGGTGTCGTGAGCCAGTGGTTCGGCCATGGGGTGACCTTCTTTTTATTGTTATTGGGCTTACACAATTCAAACTATTGGAATGGGTTCAAGTGTGGGAGGGGGCTTGCCCCCGATAGCGGTGGGTCAGTCAGCATTGCTGTTACTGATGTGCCGCCATCGGGGGCAAGCCCCCTCCCACATTGGATCTTCATCGCCCATAAAGTGTTGTTCACAACTGTTCATTGTCAACTGCAAATCTGTTCAATTGTTCAGCCTGAACTGTTCATTTTATTCACGCTTGAACATGCCTCTGAGCCCATTCCCTTGTGAATCAATCACCTGTCATCTTTGGCACGAAACTCGCTCTGACAACTGGCCAGATTCATTCCAATAATAAAAAGGTCGTGTCATGTCATTGACCCTGGAACATGTCTCCCGCGTTGTCGAAGGTCAAACCTGGATCGACGACGCCACCCTGCGTTTCGAGCCCGGCTCCTTCAATGTATTGCTCGGCCGCACCCTGTCCGGCAAGACCAGCCTGATGCGCCTGATGGCCGGGCTGGACAAACCTGACAGCGGCCGCATCCTGATGAACGGTGTGGATGTCACGCAAAAACCGGTGCGTTTGCGCAATGTGTCGATGGTGTATCAGCAGTTCATCAACTACCCGACCATGACCGTGTTCGAGAACATCGCCTCGCCCTTGCGCCAGGCCGGTGTGTCCAATGAGCTGATCCAGAGCAAAGTGCTGGAAACGGCGCGGATGCTGCGCATCGAGAAGTTCCTGCAACGCCACCCATTGGAACTGTCCGGTGGCCAGCAGCAGCGTACGGCCATGGCCCGGGCCTTGGTCAAGGACGCCGAGCTGATTCTGTTCGATGAGCCGTTGGTCAACCTGGACTACAAGTTGCGCGAAGAACTGCGCCAGGAAATGCGCGAACTGTTCAAGGCGCGCCACACCATCGCCATTTACGCCACCACTGAGCCGAACGAAGCCCTGGCGCTGGGTGGCACCACCACCATTCTTCACGAAGGCCGGGTGATCCAGAGCGGCAAGGCCGCCGAGGTCTACCACCAGCCGCAGACGGTGCTGGCGGCCGAGCTGTTTTCCGAGCCGCCGATCAACCTGATGCCGGGGCGCATCAGTGGCAATGAAGTCAGCTTCGCCAACTTCGTGCACTTTCCCCTCAATGTCGACCTGCGTCCCATCGGCGAAGGCGAGTTCCGTTTCGGCGTGCGCCCCAGCCATATCAGCCTGGTGCCGAGCAACGATGATGACCTGGAACTGGCGGTGACCGTGGAGGTGGCCGAAATCAGCGGTTCGGAAACCTTCCTGCACGTGCGCAGCGAACATTTCCTGCTGGTGCTGCACTTGCCGGGGGTGCATGAGTACGACGTCGATGCGCCGATCCGCGTGTATATCCCCACCCATAAACTGTTTGTGTTCGATGGTCAGGGCCGCTTGGTCCAGGCCCCCGGGCGCCGTGTTGCGAGGGTTGCCTGATGGCCGAGATCCATTTGCGCAACCTGGCGCACAGCTACAGTCCGACGCCGAATGGTCCGGAAGACTACGCCATTCGGGAAATGAACCACGTGTGGGAGCAGGGCGGTGCCTACGCCTTGCTCGGGCCGTCGGGCTGCGGCAAGTCGACCTTGCTCAATATCATCTCCGGCCTGCTCAGCCCGTCCGAGGGCCAGGTGTTGTTCGACACCCAGGTGGTCAACGACCTCACCCCGGAGAAGCGCAACATCGCCCAGGTGTTTCAGTTCCCGGTGGTGTACGACACCATGACGGTGTTCGACAACCTGGCGTTTCCCCTGCGCAACCAAGGCATGGCCGAGGCGAAAATTCACAGCAAGGTGCAGGAAATCGCTGAAGTCCTCGACCTGCAGAACCTGCTGGGCAAAAAAGCCCGCAACCTGACGGCTGACGAAAAACAGAAAGTCTCCATGGGCCGTGGCCTGGTGCGCGACGACGTCTCGGCGATCCTGTTCGACGAACCGCTGACGGTGATCGACCCGCACCTGAAGTGGAAACTGCGGCGCAAGCTCAAGCAGATCCATGAGCAGTTCAATATCACCATGGTCTACGTCACCCACGACCAGTTGGAGGCCTCCACCTTCGCTGACAAGATCGCGGTGATGTACGGCGGGCAGATCGTGCAGTTTGGCACGCCGCGCGAATTGTTCGAGCGCCCGAGCCACACCTTTGTCGGTTATTTCATCGGCAGCCCCGGGATGAATCTGATCCAAGTGCAGGCCGAGGCGGGCGGGGTGCGGTTTGCCGGCACCCACCTGCCATTGTCCGAGGCGTTGCAGCGACGCCTCAAGGCCACCGATTACAAAAAGCTCCAGGTGGGTATTCGTCCGGAGTTCATCCACGTGTGGGACGAGCCCAACCCTGACGCCCTGCAGGCCGACGTCACCCACGTGGAAGACCTGGGCACCTACAAGATCATGACCCTCAACCTTGACGGCGCCACGCTCAAAGTGCGCCTGGCCGAAGACAAACCGGTGCCCGAAGGCCGCGCCTGCATCAGCTTCCCCGCGCAATGGCTGATGCTCTACGCCGATGATTACCTGCTGGAGGTACTGCCATGAACAAGGTGCAGAACAACAAGGCCTGGTGGCTGGTGCTGCCGGTGTTCCTGCTGGTGGCGTTCAGTGCCGTGATCCCGATGATGACCGTGGTCAACTACTCGGTGCAGGATATTTTTGACCAGTCCAGCCGCTACTTCGTCGGCGCCGACTGGTACAAACAGGTGCTGCTCGACCCACGCCTGCACGACTCGCTGCTGCGCCAGTTCATCTATTCGGCCTGTGTGTTGCTGATCGAAATCCCCCTGGGCATCGCCATCGCCCTGACCATGCCGACCAAGGGGCGCTGGTCGTCGCTGGTGCTGATCGTGCTGGCGATCCCCTTGCTGATCCCGTGGAACGTGGTGGGCACCATCTGGCAGATTTTCGGGCGCGCCGATATCGGCCTGCTCGGTTACAGCCTCAACGCCCTGGGCATCAGCTACAACTACGCGGCCAACACCGCGGATGCCTGGGTCACCGTGCTGGTGATGGACGTGTGGCACTGGACATCCCTGGTGGCGCTGCTGTGCTACTCGGGGCTGCGCGCGATTCCGGATGTGTACTACCAGGCGGCGCGGATCGATCGTGCCTCGGCCTGGGCGGTGTTCCGACATATCCAGTTGCCGAAGATGAAAAGCGTGCTGTTGATTGCGGTGATGTTGCGTTTCATGGACAGCTTCATGATCTACACCGAGCCGTTCGTCCTCACCGGTGGCGGGCCGGGTAATGCCACCACGTTTTTGAGTCAGACCTTGACCCAGATGGCCGTGGGTCAATTTGACCTGGGCCCGGCGGCGGCGTTTTCCCTGGTGTACTTCCTGATCATCCTGTTGGTGTCCTGGCTGTTCTACACCGCCATGACCCACTCCGACGCGAACCGCTGAGGCCGCCGACATGAGCAAGCGCAAGGTTATTCCGCTGCTGATTTACATCCTGTTCCTGCTGGTGCCGATCTACTGGCTACTGAACATGTCCTTCAAGAGCAACACCGAAATCCTCGGCGGGCTGACCCTGTTTCCGCAGGATTTCACCCTGGCCAACTACAAGGTGATCTTCACCGACCCCAGCTGGTACACCGGCTACCTCAACTCGCTGTACTACGTGAGCCTGAACACGGTGATCTCCCTGAGCGTGGCGTTGCCGGCAGCCTACGCGTTTTCGCGCTACCGTTTCCTGGGCGACAAGCACCTGTTCTTCTGGCTGCTGACCAACCGCATGGCGCCGCCGGCGGTGTTTCTGCTGCCGTTTTTCCAGCTGTATTCGTCCATCGGCCTGTTCGATACCCATATTGCAGTGGCGCTGGCGCACTGTTTGTTCAACGTGCCGTTGGCGGTGTGGATTCTGGAAGGGTTCATGTCCGGCGTGCCCAAGGAAATCGACGAAACCGCTTACATCGACGGCTACTCGTTTCCCAAGTTCTTCGTGAAGATTTTCATCCCGCTGATTGGCTCCGGCATCGGGGTGACGGCGTTTTTCTGCTTCATGTTTTCCTGGGTCGAACTGTTGCTGGCGCGCACGCTGACCTCGGTCAATGCCAAACCCATCGCGGCGGTGATGACCCGCACGGTATCGGCTTCGGGTATCGATTGGGGCGTGCTGGCGGCGGCGGGGGTGTTGACCATCCTGCCGGGCATGCTGGTGATCTGGTTTGTTCGTAACCACGTGGCCAAGGGCTTTGCCCTGGGCCGGGTCTAGAGGAGTCGATGATGGAATGGATGGCCTGGACCACCCCCACAGCCCTGTTCTTTGGCGGCATCGCGCTGATCCTGGCGGGCATGACCACCTGGGAGCTGCGCTCGCCGAGTATCCCTCGGCGGGGTTTTCTGCCGATCAGCACCACCCGGGGTGATCGCTTGTTTATCGGTCTTCTCGGTAGCGCCTACCTGCATTTGCTGGTCATCGGCGTTACCGACTGGAGCATCTGGGTGGCGTCCGCGCTCTCCCTGGTATGGCTGTTGAGTGTGATGCGTTGGGGCTAGGTATGCACACCCCTGTAGGAGCGAGCTTGCTCGCGAAAATCGTCAACGATAACGCAGTGCTCCTGGTAGCCCGCGGTGTCGTTGAGTTTTTCGCGAGCAAGCTCGCTCCTACAAGAGAAGGGGTGTCTGCGAGTCCCGTCTGAAATTAACCAGGAGGTCTCTATGTTGAATAAAAACAATAAGCTGCGACATAGCATTTCATTGGCCGCCGTACTGGCCCTCAGCGGTTTGAGCGCTTCGGCCTGGGCTGATGCGTATGAAGATGCCGCGAAAAAATGGATCGGCAGCGAGTTCAAACCGTCCACGCTCACCGAAGCCCAACAGCTTGAGGAGTTGAAGTGGTTTATCAAGGCCGCCGAACCCTTCCGTGGGATGAAGATCAACGTGGTGTCGGAAACCCTTACCACCCACGAGTACGAATCCAAGGTGCTGGCCAAGGCCTTCAGCGAAATCACCGGCATCAAGCTGACCCACGACCTGCTGCAGGAAGGCGACGTGGTGGAGAAGCTGCAAACCCAGATGCAATCGGACAAGAATATCTATGACGGCTGGGTCAACGACTCGGACCTGATCGGTACGCACTTTCGCTACGGCAAGACCGAATCCATCACCGACCTGATGGCCAACGAAGGCAAGGACTTCACCTCGCCAACCCTGGACCTCAAGGACTTCATTGGCCTGTCTTTCACCACCGCGCCGGACGGCAAGATCTACCAGTTGCCCGACCAGCAGTTCGCCAACCTTTACTGGTTCCGCGCCGACTGGTTCGAGCGTCCGGAGCTGAAAGCCAAGTTCAAGGAAAAGTACGGTTACGAGCTCGGCGTACCGGTGAACTGGTCGGCCTATGAAGACATCGCCAAATTCTTCAGCGAAGACGTCAAGGAAATCGACGGCAAGCGCGTCTATGGGCACATGGACTACGGCAAGAAGGACCCGTCCCTGGGCTGGCGTTTCACCGATGCCTGGTTCTCCATGGCCGGTGGCGGCGACAAGGGTTTGCCCAACGGCCTGCCGGTGGACGAGTGGGGCATTCGCGTGGAGGACTGCCATCCGGTGGGCTCCAGCGTGACCCGTGGCGGCGACACCAACGGCCCGGCGGCGGTGTTCGCCACGCAGAAATACGTGGACTGGATGAAGGCCTATGCGCCACCGGAGGCGGCGGGCATGACCTTCTCCGAATCCGGCCCGGTGCCGTCCCAGGGCAATATCGCCCAGCAGATCTTCTGGTACACCGCGTTTACCGCCGACATGGTCAAGCCGGGCCTGCCGGTGGTGAACGCCGACGGTACGCCGAAATGGCGCATGGCGCCGTCGCCGGTCGGGCCGTATTGGGAGAAGGGCATGAAGAAGGGCTATCAGGACGTGGGTTCCTGGACCTTCCTCAAGTCCACGCCGGAGAAGCAGAAACTCGCGGCCTGGCTCTACGCGCAGTTCGTCACTTCCAAAACCGTGTCCTTGAAGAAGACCATCGTCGGTCTTACGCCGATTCGTGAGTCCGATATCAACTCCCAGGCCATGACCGACATGGCGCCCAAACTCGGTGGCCTGGTAGAGTTCTACCGCAGCCCGGCGCGCACAGAATGGTCGCCCACCGGCACCAACGTGCCGGACTACCCGCGCCTGGCACAACTGTGGTGGAGCAATATCGCCGCCGCCGCCAGCGGCGAGAAAACCCCGCAACAGGCCCTGGACAACCTGGCCAAGGAGCAGGACGCGATCATGACGCGCCTGGAACGCTCCAAGGTGCAACCGGTGTGCGGCCCGAAAATGAACCCCGAGCGTGACGCGCAATACTGGTTCGACCAGCCTGGCGCGCCGAAACCGAAACTGGCCAACGAGAAGCCCAAAGGCGAGACCGTGAACTACAACGACCTGCTCAAGCAGTGGGAGGCTGCGCGTAAATAACAACGCAGCAACCCAGGATGTAAAAAATGTGGGAGGGGGCTTGCCCCCGATAGCAGTGGATCAGTCAATGAGTTCGTCACTGACACGCCGCCATCGGGAGCAAGCCCCCTCCCACATTTTCATTTTGCCCAGCGACCGCTTATCCCCCCTTTAACAACCTCATTTGAATTTTCCGCACCTCCCGATGCTCTGCATTGTGTAAGCGCGTGGTTCAAGCGCTTTTGCGGGGCCGCCTTGCAGGATGGCCCGTTGTAACGGACTTTGCGGAAACTGCCACCATGACACTCCTCACAGCGCTGTCGGGCCAACCGGCCTCTGTCACAGACTCGGCCCAGGGCCGCCATCAACGGGTCTACCAACAGCTGTACGGTGAATCTGCGGATGCCACGCAAGTGGCGCGTGATTACCTGCAGGATCAACTGGCGCAGGTGGAGGAGACCGTCAGCGACCTGCCGGATGTGCCCGAGCAGTTGCCGGCCTGGGTGGAACAGCGCTGCGCCGCCGTGGCCCAGGCTTACGCCGAATATCTGGAGCAACGCCAGCAAGGTCGGCCGCGCCGCTACTTCCAGAACAAGGCGCACGCGCTGTATGTGCTGCAACGCGTGGCCCCGACCAAACAGGTCGACGGCGCATGGCTCTACGGCCTGCTGCGCTATTGGCAGGATCAGCGCTTCGACGGCCTGCTGACCACTTACCTCGAAGAGCTGGGCGACGGCGAAGCCGCTCAGAACCATGTGGTGATCTATCGCAAGCTGCTCAGCGAGCACGATGCCGATAGCGAGGCGGGGCTTGATGACGGCCACTATCTGCAAGGCGCGTTGCAACTGGCCCTGGGCCTGTGCGCCGAAGAGTTCTTGCCGGAAATCATCGGCTACAACCTGGGCTACGAGCAGTTGCCGCTGCACCTGCTGATCACTGCCTACGAACTGAGCGAGCTGGGCATCGACCCCTATTACTTCACCCTTCACGTGACCATCGACAACGCCAGCAGCGGCCACGCCAGCAAAGCCGCGCAGTCGGTATTGAACCTGCTGCCGCTGGGTGAGGGCAGGCAAGAGTTCTACCGTCGCGTCGCCGCCGGGTATCGCCTCAACGACCTCGGCCCAGGCACCACCGCGGTTATCGAGGGTTTTGATCTGCAGGATGAAGTGATGGCCATGCTCGAACGCAAGCGCAGCTTTGGCCAGCATATGCATTCGGACTACTGCCGCTTCGAAGGCAAGACTGTCAATCAGTGGCTGGCCAAGCCGGGGCAGATGGGTGATTTCCTCAGGGCGATGGAGGAAAAGGGTTGGATCAAACGCAACCAGGACCCCGCCGAGAGCCGTTTCTGGCAGTTGATCGAAGGCGCGGGCGCTGCGATGTTCGGTGTGTTCAGCGGTTATGAAAAACAGGTGCTGCATGACTGGATCGCCGGTGACTGGATCGGCACCCAGCGCGTGGCGCCGGTAAGACCCGGGCGCGGCAGCCGTTTCAGCCGCGAGCAGCACCGTCCGGCTGACCCGGATACCCAGGCCCTCGTCGAATCACTGTGGAGCCTGCCCGATGGGCAGCAACTGGGCGCGCTGATTCCGTGGATGTCGGCGCGGCGCCACTGCAGCCCCGCCGGGTTGTATGCCACCCGCCGCTTTATCCAACTGCGCGCGCGTCTGCGCTAAGGAAATGTGTCCATGTCTGCACAACAACTGGCCGATCGTGCCCTGCTGAATCTTGGCCGAGGCTTGAAGGAGAGCGGCTACCGTTTTATCACCCCGACCCCGTTGACCCACGAGCGCATGTACCGACGCTTGGGGACACCCCTGGCGATGAACCTGCGCGATGTGTTCGGCTGGTCCATGCCGTTCGACAACGACCTGCTGCCTGAGGCCTTTCGTGAAGAGCTGCAGCAAGCTGGAGTGATCGAAAAACACGACGCGCTGTGGCGCAGCACCGTGCGCTGGTCGAGCCTGGGCGACCTGCTGTTTGCCCATTCGCCTTATCCCACCGTCGAGGCGGACGCGGTGTTTTTCGGCCCCGACAGCTATCGATTCGCCCAGGTGATCGAAGCCTATCTGCAGCAGCGCGTCGAACCGCTCAAACGCGCGGTAGACATCGGTTGCGGAGCGGGTGTCGGTGCGCTGGTCGTCGCCCATGCACGGCACGACGCCGAGGTGCTCGCGGTGGACATCAACCCGCGCGCCCTGCGCCTGACTGCGGTGAATGCCGAGCTGGCGGGCCTGACGAATGTGAGCGTTTACCAGAGTGACGTGCTGACCAGCGTCGAGGGCGAATTCGACCTGATCGTCGCCAACCCGCCGTACATGAATGACGACCGCCAACGCGCCTATCGCCATGGCGGTGGTGCGTTGGGCGAGCAGTTGTCGGTGCGCATCGCCGGCGAATCCCTCGCACGCCTGGCCGTTGGCGGTAGCCTGCTGCTGTATACCGGCGTGGCGATGGTGGCCGGCGGCGATCCCTTCCTGGAAGCGGTCAAGCCGTTGCTGGCCAGTGACGCCTATGGCTGGACCTACCGTGAACTGGACCCGGACGTCTTCGGCGAAGAACTCGACAAGCCCGGGTATGAACGCGTCGAGCGGATCGCCGTGGTGGCGCTTACGGTCACGCGGTTGCGCTGAACGACCATTTATCGCTTACCGCCGCAAGGTGAGGGAACGCCCTGCGCTCGGCGTGCCCTTAACTAGTAAGTCCCCATCACAGGAGTGCAGCCCATGCGCGCGATGACCTACCAAGGCGCCCATAAAGTCCAGGTCGATACCGTACCTGACCCGATCATTGAGCAACCCGACGACATCATTCTGCGCGTCACCGCCACCGCGATCTGTGGCTCGGACCTGCACCTTTACCGGGGCAAGATCCCCACGGTGGAGCACGGCGATATCTTCGGGCATGAGTTCATGGGCATCGTCGAGGAAACCGGCCCCGCAGTCACGGCGGTGCAGCGCGGTGACCGCGTGGTGATCCCCTTCGTGATCGCCTGCGGCGATTGTTTTTTTTGTCAGTTGCAGCAGTACGCCGCCTGCGAAACCACCAACGACGGGCGTGGCGCAATCCTGAATAAAAAGGCGATCCCGCCGGGTGCCGCGTTGTTCGGCTACAGCCGCCTGTACGGCGGCATCCCCGGTGGCCAAGCGGAGCTGGTGCGGGTGCCCAGGGCCAATGCCGGGCCGTTCAAGGTGCCTGGGTTGCTGGCGGATGAAAAAGTGTTGTTCCTCTCCGACATCCTGCCCACGGCCTGGCAGGCGGTGACCAACGCCGGTATCGGCAAAGGCTCCAGCGTGGCGATCTATGGCGCCGGCCCGGTGGGCTTGCTCAGCGCGGCGTGCGCGCAGATGCTCGGTGCCGAACGGATTTTCATGGTCGACGATCATCCCTATCGCCTGGCCTACGCACAAAAGATGTATGGCGTGATCCCGATCAACTTTGAAGAGGACGATGACCCGGCCGACACCATCATCCGCCAGACCGCCGGTATGCGCGGCGTCGACGGCGTGGTGGATGCGGTGGGTTTTGAAGCCAAGGGCAGCACCACCGAAACCATCCTCACCACCTTGAAGATCGAAGGCAGCAGCGGCAAGGCCCTGCGCCAGTGCATCGCGGCCGTGCGCCGTGGCGGGGTGGTCAGTGTGGCTGGGGTGTATGCCGGCTTTATCCATGGCTTCATGTTTGGCGATGCGTTCGACAAGGGCCTGACCTTCAAGATGGGCCAGACCCACGTGCAGCGCTATCTGCCGGAGCTGTTGGAGCATATCGAACTGGGCCACCTGAACCCGGACGCGATCATCACCCACCGGCTGTCGCTGGAACAGGCGGCGCGCGGGTATGAGATGTTCGACAAGTGCGAGGAGGAGTGCCGCAAAGTGATTCTGCTGCCGGGGATGAGCGAACGGCCGCTGACCGAGCCGCTGGAAGAACTGTCTCCCGAGCTCCGCATGCAAGGCGTTCCCGGCTTTTAACCTGCTGATACAAAACCAGTGTGGGAGGGGGCTTGCACCCGATAGCGGTGTGTCAGCCAACCAATGCTTAGCTGGCTCACCGCCATCGGGGGCAAGCCCCCTGCCACATTTGAAGTGCGTTCAAGTCAAGGCTTGTGGCTGAATGTGCAATTGGCCATCCACGTCCTTGACCAACCCGCTGGCCAACAGCAGTGGCGCTACGCGCTTGTGCAACTGCGGCTCGACAAACTCCTTCACCGTCTCCAGCGCCAACACACCGCTGAGCGGCAGCTCGGCCTTGGTGTACGAAAGCCAGGCCTTTTTCAGCGCCATCAGCACGTCACTGCCTGCCGTGGTGGCAAAGCGGCGGTGCGTGGGTTTGCCGTCGACATTGAACGTGTGCTGGAACCCGTAGCCGGTTTCATCGCCACCGCTGGCAGTGCAGCGTATGCAGGTGCACGGGCCGTTGCCAAACGCGTCGCGCAGGTAGGTGTTGAAGTCCACCACGGGTTTGAGTGACAGGCGCTTATCGACCTCGAACAGGTCTCCAGTCATTTTTTCGTCAGTGTCCAACGTCCATTCCTCGCAAGTCGGTAGCGGTGTTCCAAAGCGCGGCACAATACCAGCCGAGCGCGTGTTTGGGGATTTTTTGCAGTTGGCGGGCCATCCTCAACGGAAAAATTCCCCCGGCGTGGCGTCGAATTGCTGGCGAAACGCGTTGATGAACGCCGACGTCGATTCATAACCACAGCCCAGCGCCACGTCCGTTACCCGCTCGCCTTGCTCCAGGGCGGGCAGGGCGCTCAGCAGGCGCAGGCGCTGGCGCCACGCGCGAAAGGTCAGCCCGGTGTCACTCAGAAACAAGCGGCTGAGGGTTTTTTCGCTGATCCCCAGCTTCCGGCTCCAATCCCCCAGCGTGGTCTGCTGCTCCGGATGCAGGTTCAGGCTGCGGTAGATCTGCCGCAAGCGGGTGTCATGGGGCAGGGGCAGCATCAAGTCTACCGGGGGCGCGGCGGCGAGCTGGTCCAGTATCACCTGGGCCAGGCGGCCATCGGGGCCATCCTCGGCATATTCCACCGGCCGTTCGCTGAAGCTGCGGATCAACTCGCGCAACAGGCTGCTCACCTCCAGCACGTGACAGTGCCCGGCCGCCCACGCAGTGACGCTGCAATCCAGGTAGAGGCTGCGCATTTCGGTGTGGGGCGCGCTGTAGACCCGGTGCGGCATGCCCGCCGGAATCCACACCGCACGCTGGGGCGGCGCGACGAAGCGGCCGGCACTGGTCTGGATCTCCAGCACCCCGGAAATGGCATAGGACAACTGCACCCACGGATGGCTGTGTCGGCGCGTCAGTGCTCGATTGGGCAGCGATTCGGTGCGTCCATATACCGGTCGCGGCAGGCTGGACAGCCCGGGCACCGTGCGTCGGACGGTTTTATCCTGTCCTTTAGGCGGCATTTACTGGCTCATTGGCGTTAGTCGGTAACAGATCGTTACGTTAGAGTCGCCCCATGCGCTTGGCAACCCCTGGAAGACTTGCTTATGACCCGTCCGCGTTTCCTGCCCGATAATTTCACCCTGACCCTGATCGCCACGGTGATCCTCGCCTCCCTGCTGCCGGCCAGCGGCCAGACCGCCGTGGCCTTCGGCTGGATCACCAACCTTGCCATCGCGCTGCTGTTTTTCCTGCACGGCGCCAAGCTGTCGCGCCAGGCCATCGTCGCCGGGGCGGGGCACTGGCGTTTGCATCTGCTGGTGTTCAGCCTGACCTTTGTGCTGTTCCCGCTGCTGGGACTGGCGCTCAAGCCCGTGCTGTCGCCGCTGATCGGCAACGACCTGTACATGGGCATGCTCTACCTCTGCGCGCTGCCGGCCACCGTGCAATCAGCGATTGCCTTCACTTCCCTGGCGCGCGGCAATATTCCGGCGGCCATCTGCAGCGCGGCGGCGTCGAGCCTGTTCGGTATCTTCCTCACGCCCTTGCTGGTGACCCTGCTGCTCAATGTGCACGGCGATGGCGGCTCCACCGTCGACGCGATCCTGAAGATCAGCGTGCAGTTGCTGCTGCCGTTCGTCGCCGGCCAGATTGCCCGACGCTGGATCGGTGACTGGGTCGGGCGCAACAAGTCCTGGCTCAAATTCGTCGACCAGGGCTCGATCCTGCTGGTGGTCTACGGCGCTTTCAGCGAGGCGGTCAACGAAGGCATCTGGCACCAGATTCCGCTGTGGGAACTGGGCGGTCTGGTGCTGGCGTGCTGCATCTTGCTGGCGCTGGTGCTGGTGGCCTCTGCGCTGCTGGGCAAGGCGTTTGGCTTTAACCTGGAAGACCGCATCACCATTGTGTTCTGCGGCTCGAAGAAAAGCCTGGCGACCGGTGTGCCGATGGCCCAGGTATTGTTTGCCGGCGCGACCATGGGCGTGCTGATCCTGCCGTTGATGCTGTTTCATCAGATCCAGTTGATGGTGTGTGCGGCCTTGGCCCAGCGCTATGCCAGGCGCCCGGAAAGCATTCCCGAGTTGATGACGCAGGTGGATCCGTGAGCCGGGGCTGATCAGGCCGATTTCGCCCGGCGCTCAGGCAGTCGCGCTGACCCGTCACGCGATAACCGGGCAGGATCAGGGCCAACAGCGCCGCGAGAAACCTATAGAATGCTCAACGGCCCCGCGTGTCCTGCGCGGCCGTTTGATCACTGTCAGAGTACCTCGCCCCTCAATGAGCCTTTCAGCCGCAACTCCCCAAGCCAATTGGCAACCGGTCATCGCCCTGGCGCTGGCCGCGTTTGTGTTCAACACCACCGAATTCGTGCCGGTCGGCCTGCTCAGCGCCATCGGCGCCAGCTTTGACATGCCCGTGGCCAGCGTCGGCCTGATGCTCACTATCTATGCGTGGATCGTGTCGCTGACGTCGCTGCCGGTGATGCTGCTCACGCGTAACGTCGAACGGCGCAAATTGCTTATCGTGCTGTTCGGCCTGTTTATCGTCAGCCATATCCTGTCCAGCGTGGCCACCAGCTTCGGCCTGCTGATGGTCAGCCGAGTCGGCATCGCCCTGGCCCATGCGCTGTTCTGGTCGATCACCGCGTCCCTGGCGGTGCGCCTGGCGCCGCAGGGCAAGCAAGTGCAGGCCCTGGGGCTGCTCGCCACCGGCACGTCCCTGGCGATGGTGCTGGGCATTCCGCTGGGCCGCCTGCTGGGCGAGGCCATGGGCTGGCGCACCACCTTCCTGGTGATTGCCGCGTTCGCCGCCGCGCTGGTGTTCTGGCTGGGGCGCACCTTGCCGCCGTTGCCGAGCCAGAACTCCGGCTCCCTGCGCAGCCTGCCGCTGCTGTTCAAGCGCCCGGCCTTGGTGGCGCTCTACGTGCTGACCGCAATGACCGTCACCGCCCAGTTCACCGCCTACAGCTACATCGAACCCTTCGTCGAAGGCGTCGCCGGTTTGGGTGGCAGCGCAGTCACCCTGATCCTGCTGGTATTCGGCGGTGCCGGCATCATCGGCTCGCTGCTGTTCAGCCTGGTGCATCGTTTCAACCCGCACGTCTTCGTGATCAGCAGCGTGTTCCTGCTTGCGGCCTGCCTGGCGCTGATGTTGCCGTTGAGCGGCGCGGAGTCCTACCTGGTGGTCCTGAGTGTGTTCTGGGGCATGGCGATCATGGGCTTCGGCCTGGCGATGCAGTCCAAAGTGCTGGTGCTGGCACCCGACGCCACCGACGTGGCCATGGCGATGTTCTCCGGTATCTACAACATCGGCATCGGCGGTGGTGCGTTGATGGGCAGCTGGGTCGGCAGCCACTTTGGCTTCGCCTGGATCGGCGCGGCGGGCGGGTTGCTGGCGGCGCTGGCGTTGGTGGGGTACTGCCTGGCGATTCGGCGGTTTGGGACGGGGGTGGTACAGAGCTGAATCGACGGTTATCCACCTGGTACACCTCGGTCCAAATGTGGGAGGGGGCTTGCCCCCAATGGCGGCCTCCGGGCCGACCAGGATGCTGGATCAGATTGAGTACATATCCGTTTCTGCGGTAACGGCGGCTGGCGGTTCCGCTTTTACAGCGGGTCACTTTTGGA